>JAABTC010000066.1 GCA_011390055.1 Burkholderiales bacterium
CACCTGACAGGAAGAGCGCGTCGGGTCCGAAGATCGCCTTGGTCCAGCCACCGACGAAGCCGACGAAGGCCACCACCATGATCAGCGGCCCGGGGGTCGTCTCGCCCAGCGCCAGCCCGTCGATCATCTGCGGCCCGCTCAGCCATTGATGGTGTTCGACAGCGCCCTGGTAGACGTAGGGCAGGACCGCGTAGGCGCCACCGAAGGTGAGCAACGCGGCCTTGGTGAAGAACCAAGCCATCTGCGGCAGCACGGCCTCCCAGCCCCAGGCCCAGGTCAGGCCGGCGATGCCGGCCAACCACAGCGCCAGGCACACGGCCAGCACGCGCCAGAAGCGCGGCCAGGTGAAGCGCGCGTGCGCGGGCGGCGGCGTGTCGTCGTCGATCAGGGCCGGCGCATGCGCCGCAGCGGCAGCGCCATGCCCGGTGCTGCCTGCGAACGTCGCCGGGGCCCAGCGCCCGCCGAGGTAACCGACGGCCGCCGCAGCCAGCACGATCAGCGGAAAGGGCAGTTCGGCGGCGACCAGGGCGACGAACGCACCCACCGCCACGCTCCAAAGCCACGCATTCTTCAGGACCCGCGCGCCGATGCGGACCGCCGCGGCGACCACGATCGCGGTGACGGCGGGCTTGATGCCATAGAAAAGGCCGGCAACCGCCGGCACGTCGCCATGCACCAGGTACACCCACGACAGGCCGATCAGCAGGAACAGCGAAGGCAGCACGAACAAACCGCCGGCTGCCAGGCCACCCCAGGTGCGGTGCATCAACCAGCCGATGTAGGTGGCCAGCTGCTGCGCTTCCGGCCCCGGCAGCACCATGCAGTAGTTCAGCGCATGAAGGAAGCGCTGCTCCGAGATCCAGCGCCGGCGCTCGACCAGTTCGGTGTGCATCAAGGCGATCTGCCCAGCCGGCCCGCCGAAGCTGATGAAGCCGAGCTTGAGCCAGAAGGCCAGCGCGCGGCCGAAGGTGACCGGTTCGACCGGCGATGAAAAAGGGCAGCCCTCGGGCTGCCCTTGCGCAGGTTGCCGCACCCGGTTCAGGCGGCGTTTAACCACATCGCGGTGTCGAACGCGCTGCTCATCAGCGGCATGTTCATGCCGAAGCTGGCGTTTGCTGCGGCGGCTTTAGCCGCGGCTGCGCTCTTGGACTTGCTGGTGCCGGCCTCGTTGCCGACCGTGCTCGTGTGGGCCACTTCCGTCGCCCGCTCCCATGACCCGATATCTTGGGAGCGGGCTACTGAAAAGAATAGAAGCACCTGAACGGTATCTTTCGTTCCCCCCAGAAGTCGGCCGCATCGCGGAAGGCGTCGAGCAATTGCTCGCGCGTCTCCCGGTCGAAACGTGGGTTGTCGGGAAGCTGCTCGAGCACGACGACGAAACCGGGTTGCTGGCCCGACTTCAGGACCATGTCGGTCATGCAGTCGTACAGCGCATCCAAGTTCTTGCCGTAGTGCACCGGAAAGGTGAAGGCATCGGCGATGCCTTCGAGCACGTCCTGCTTGGACTGGGCCTGCGCCATGTTCGCGTAGAGGAAATGCTGTCCCGCCTGCTGCGCGGCCTGCATCAGATCCTCCACGCGGTAGGCGCGGATCGATTGCACGATGTTTGGACGGACTGTCTGCAAGAGCATGTCGCGTACCTCCTGGTTCAAAGTAAAAGCGGAATCGGCCCGCCGCGGGCTCAGTTCACGATGCGGCGAAAGCTGTTGTAGTGGTCGGCCGTGTAGTAGCAGGCCTCGGGCGCCGCGGGCTCGCGACCGCCGCAGACGATGCGGCGCGCCCCCCGGTCATTGGAGCCCGGCGTGCGCACGGTGTACTCGCGGTAGTAGCCACGGTTCTGGCGCGGCAGATGCCGCTCCCGGTTGAAGAAGACGCTGCCATCCTTGGCATAAGGAAACGGCCCCCCACGGCGGATCAGGTGCTCGGTGCGTCGCGCTTCAGCCGGCAGGCTCGACAACGCCACTCCGTCCGCCACCGGCGCGGCAGGCATCGCCGCGCCGTCGCGCGCCTGGACCAGCGGGCCGAGCAGCAGAGCGGCCAGCAGCCCACTGGAGGCGACGCAACGCAAGAACCCCACGAAAGCCTCGGGAAAACCCTGAAAAATCTATCGCGCATGGTACCGGATCGTGGAAAAAAGCTCAAGCGGGTGCCTGTTTTTGGTGCAGAGCCTTTGTCGTCGCAGTGGGCGCACACCTCCGTGCAAACCAAAGTGGGGTATGGGTCTGTTCAGTCGCGCTGGGCGTTCGCATCGGCCACCGTGAGGGCCGTCATGTTGACGATGCGCCGCACCGTGGCCGATGCGGTCAGGATGTGCACCGGCTTGGCAGCGCCCAGCAACACCGGGCCGATGGCGATGCCGCCGCCTGCGGCGGTTTTCAGCAGGTTGTAGGAAATGTTCGCCGCATCGATGTTGGGCAGCACCAGCAGGTTGGCATCCCCGCTCAGCGTGGTGGCCGGCATCAGGGCGGAGCGGGCAGCACTGTCGAGCGCCACGTCGCCGTGCATTTCGCCGTCGACCTCCAGCCACGGCGCCTGCTCGCGCAGCAGGGCCAGCGTGCGGCGCATCTTCAACGCGCTGGGCGAATCGCTGGTGCCGAAATTGGAATGCGACAGCAGGGCGGCCCTCGGCTTCACGCCGAAGCGCAGCATCTCTTCGGCCGCCATCACGGTGATCTCGGTCAGCTGTTCGGCGCTCGGGTCGCTGTTGACGTGGGTGTCGACCAGGAAGACCTGCCGGCCCGGCAACATCAGGCCGTTCATGCAGGCGTAGACCCGAACATCCTGCGACGTGCTCGGGCTGCCGCCGGGGCGCGCGCCGATGACCTGGTCGATGTACTGCAGGTGCGCATGCGTGGTGCCCCAAGTGCCGCAGAGCATGCCGTCGACTTCGCCCTTGTGCAGCAGCATCGCGCCGATCAGCGTCAGGCGCCGGCGCATCTCGATCTTGGCCACCTGCACGGTGACACCGCGGCGCGAGGTCATGGCGTGGTAGGTCTGCCAGAAGTCGCGGTAGCGGTGGTCGTGCTCGACGTTGACGATGTCGTAGTCGGTGCCTTCGCGCAAGCGCAGGCCGAAACGTTCGATGCGCTGGGCAATGATCGCCGGGCGGCCGATGAGCGTCGGGCGCGCCAGGTGTTCGTCGACCACCACCTGCACCGCGCGCAGCACGCGCTCTTCTTCCCCCTCGGCAAAGGCCACGCGCTTGGCCTTGGCCTGCTTCGCGATGGCGAAGATCGGTCGCATCGTGGTGCCCGACGCGTACACCAGCGCCTGCAGTCGCTCGACGTACGCCGGCATGTCGTCGATCGGCCGGATGGCCACGCCCGACTCGGCCGCCGCGCGGGCTACCGCCGGCGCGATCATCATCATCAGTCGCGGGTCGAACGGCTTGGGAATCAGGTACTCGGGCCCGAAGCTGAGGTTCACGCCCACGTAGGCGGCAGCCACCACCTCGTTCTGCTCGGCCTGCGCCAGCGCGGCGATCGCCCGCACCGCGGCAATCTCCATCTCGTCGGTGATGGTGGTGGCACCGCAGTCGAGCGCGCCACGGAAGATGTACGGGAAGCACAGGACGTTGTTGACCTGGTTCGGGTAGTCGGTGCGCCCGGTGGCCATGATGGCGTCGTCGCGCACCGCCTTGACCTCTTCGGGCAGGATCTCGGGGGTGGGATTGGCCAGCGCGAAGATGATCGGTCGCGGCCCCATCGAGGCCACCATCGACGGCTTCAGCACGCCGGCGGCCGACAGCCCGAGGAACACATCGGCACCGACGATCGCCTCGGCCAGCGTGCGCTGCGGCGTGTCCTGCGCGAAGACGTCCTTGTCCGGATCCATCAGCTCGGTACGTCCTTTGTAGACCACCCCGGCCAGGTCGGTGGCGACGATGTTGGCGCGCGGCAGGCCGAGCTTGATCAGCAGGTTCAGGCAGGCCAGCGCGGCGGCGCCGGCCCCGGAGGTGACGAGCTTGATCTCGCGGATGTCCTTGCCCGCCACCTTCAGCCCGTTCAGCAGGGCCGCGCCAACGACGATCGCGGTGCCGTGCTGGTCGTCGTGGAAGACGGGGATCTTCATGCGCTCGCGCAGCTTGCGCTCGACATAGAAGCAGTCGGGCGCCTTGATGTCTTCGAGGTTGATGCCGCCGAAGGTGGGTTCGAGGGCGGCGATGATGTCGACCAGCTTGTCGAGGTCGCGTTCGGCAAGTTCGAGATCGAACACGTCGATGCCGGCGAACTTCTTGAACAACACCGCCTTGCCCTCCATCACCGGCTTGGCCGCCAAGGGGCCGATGTCGCCCAGGCCCAGCACCGCGGTGCCGTTGGTCACGACCGCCACCAGGTTGCCGCGCGCGGTGTAGCGGTGCGCGTTGCGCTCGTCGAGGACGATCTCCTCGCAAGCCGCGGCCACACCCGGCGAGTACGCCAGTGACAGGTCATGCTGGTTGACCAACTGCTTGGTCGGGGCGATGGCGATCTTGCCCGGCGTCGGAAACTCGTGGTATTCGAGCGCGGCTTGACGCAATTCAGCGCGTTTGGCTTCCTGATTGGGCATGGTGGTGATCCGCGATCGGGCAGAGGGTTGAGGTGCAGCGCAGCGAACGATGATGCCGCAGGGGCGCGGCCGACACCATAGCCGCCGACCCCATGCTCACCCATGCGCGAAAGTGCGTAGCCGCTTTGCGTGGAGCATACGCAATACTGACCCGCAGCATGGCTGACGCACCGCACCGAAGCCCGTCGACATCCGGGCCGCCGCGCTGGCGTCGGGCGTCGCTGTGGGGCCTGCTGATCGTGCTGCTCGGGATCGCGCAGACCTTGCTGGTGCTGCTGGCGCTGAACTACGAGACCACCCGTGCCCAGGACCGCACCGATGCGGTCGCCTCGGCCATGGCGGCGCAGGTGCGCCAGCGCCTGGCGCGCAACGTGCAGAGCCTGCAGTCCCTGCTGTGGAACGACCCGGACCTGGCGCCCTGGCGGGTGGCCGGTGCCGAGCTGCTGCGCCACCGGCGCGAGCTCGTGCGCATCGAGCAGCGCGATGCGGGCTTCGAGATCCACGACGTGCTGCAGTCGCCCACCCTGCCCAACCTGTTCTCCCCGATCGCGCGCGGTGCGCTGGGCCTGGAGGCCGAATCCGCCTGTGGCGTGTCGCGCCGCACTGGATCGCCGGCGTTCTCACGCAGCTATTTCGTGCCGCAGCCGGCCGGCCTCGGGCTCGAGCTGATCGACCTGTGCCTGACTTCGAGCGGCACCGATGGGCGGCCGGCCCACCTGGTGGCCAGCGTGTCGTTGAGTGCCCTGCTCGAAGAGGCCTATGCGGCCGAGCCGGCGCCGGGGCATGAGCTCAGCTTCGTCGAGCTCGACGGCGCGCGGCTGGCGCGGACCGGCAGCGTGCGCGGTGCCGGCGTGTACCGGGCCGAGCAGGGCATCGACCTCGACGGGGTGGCGCTGCACCTGCGCGCCGAAAGCAGCGAAGGCCGCCCGCACCTGATCCCCAACCTGAGCCTGGCGCTGGTGGTCGGTTTGTCGCTGGCGCTCTTCGCCCTCGTGATCCTGCTGGGCCGCGACGTGCGCCGCCGGGCTGCGGCCGAGGAACGTCTGGCCGAGGCATTGGCCTTCCGCAAGGCGATGGAAAACTCCCTCGTCACCGGCCTGCGTGCGCGCGACCTTCTCGGCCGCATCAGCTACGTCAACCCCGCCTTCTGCGACATGGTCGGCTTCGCGGCCGACGAACTGCAACAGGCCGCCACGCCGCCGTACTGGCCGCCCGAGCGCGTGGCGGAGTACACCGCGCGGCAGGCGCAGCGGCTGGGTCAGCTCGGCCAGGGGGCCGGCGCCGACACCCGCGTGGGCTACGAGACCGTCTTCATGCGCAAGAACGGCGAGCGCTTTCCGGTGATGCTGTACGAAGCGCCGCTGGTCGACAGCGCCGGACGCCACAGCGGCTGGATGAGTGCGGCGCTCGACGTCTCGGACCAGCGGCGCGTGGAGGAGCTGGCGCGCCAGCAGCAGGAGCGCCTGCAAGCCACCGCCCGGCTGGCCACCGTCGGCGAGATGGCCTCGCTGCTCAGCCACGAGCTGAACCAGCCGCTGTCGGCGATCGCCAGCTACGCCAGTGGTTCGCTGAACCTGCTCGACGATGCCGACCGGCCCGGGGCCACGCGGGACGACGCCGACGAGCTGCGCGGCCTGCTGCGCCAGTCGGTCTCGCGCATCGCCGAGCAGGCCGAGCGCGCCGGCCGCACCATCAAGAGCGTGCACGACTTCGTGCGCAGGCGCGAACAGGCGCGCGAGGTGGTGCCCCCCGCCAGCCTGGTCGAAGCGGTGCTGCCACTGGTGGGCTTGCAGGCGCGCAAGAGCGGCACCCGCATCGAGGTTGACATCGCAACGTCGTCGCCGCGCGTGTGGGCCGACCGCACGATGGTGGAGCAGGTGCTTTTGAACCTGTCGCGCAATGCCATCCAGGCCATGGAAGGCGACACACCGGCGCTGGCGCGCGTGCTGCGGCTGGCGGTGCGGCCCCTCGATGTTGCCGTTCCGCAGGCGGCCGACGCGGCCGCGACGCCGGGCTGGGTCGAGTTCAGCGTCGGGGACGCCGGGCCGGGCATCGCGCCCGAGGTCGCCGAGCGCCTGTTCACGCCGTTCTTCACCACCCGCAGCGAGGGCATGGGCCTGGGGCTGTCGTTGTGCCGCACGGTGATCGAGCAACACGGCGGCGCGCTCGATTTCGACACCGGGCCCGACGGCACCACATTCCGCTTTACGCTCCGGGCCGCGCCCGCCGCTTGACCGTTCACCCTCGCCTTTCACCTGCCGTGCCTTCGACCCCTGCGCCATCGGCCAGCCCGATGGGTCTGCCGATCGTCTACCTGGTTGACGACGAGGCCGTCTTGCGCGAGGCGATGGCGTGGCTGCTGCGCTCGCGCCGGCTGCTGTCGGAGGCCTATCCAAGCGCCGAGGCCTTCGAGGCCATGTTGCTGTCGCGCCTGGCGCAGGGGCGCCGCTGGCCCAACGCGCCGTCCGCGCTGTTGCTCGACGTGCGCATGCCCGGCCTGAGCGGCCTGGCCCTCTTCGACCGCCTGCAGGAGCGCGGCCTGCTCGCGGCGCTGCCGGTCATCTTTCTCACCGGCCACGGCGACGTGCCGACGGCGGTGGCCGCTGTCAAGCGCGGTGCCTTCGATTTCGTCGAGAAGCCTTTTTCCGACAACGCCCTGGTCGACCGCATCGAACAGGCGCTGGCGGCCAGCCGGCAGGTGCTCGAAATCCAGCGCACGCAGGACGGGGTGGCCCGCGCGGTGGCCGACCTGACCGAACGCGAGCGCGACGTGATGCAACTGGTGGTCGAGGGCCGGCCCAACAAGCTGATCGCCGATGCGCTGGGCATCAGCGTGCGCACGGTCGAGGTGCACCGCGCCCGCGTCTTCGACAAGATGGCCGTCAGGTCGGCGGTGGAGCTGGCCAACCTGCTGCGCACGCATTGACCCTCTGCATCGTCCGCTCGCCCTGAGGTATCGAAGGGCCAGCGCGTGGAGTCTCAGACGGCTGACGGCGCCGGGTAGCGCACGCTCAGCACCTCGATGCGTTCGGTGCCGCTGGGCGTGGCCAGCAGCACCTCGTCGCCTTCGTGGGCCTTCAACAGCGCGCGTGCCACCGGCGAGATCCAGCTCACCTGCCCGGCCAGCGAATCGGCCTCGTCGATGCCCATGATGGTCACCGTGCGCTGCACCCCACGGGCGTCGGCGTAGGTCACGGTGGCGCCGAAGAAGACCTGGTCGCTGCCATGGTGCAGCGCGGGGTCGGCCACCTCGGCAATGTCCAGGCGCCGTGTCAGGAAGCGGATGCGGCGGTCGATCTCGCGCAGCCGCTTCTTGCCGTACAGGTAGTCGCCGTTTTCCGAGCGGTCGCCGTTCTTGGCGGCCCACGACACGGTCTCGACGACCTTCGGCCGCTCGTCGTCGAGCAGCGTCAGCAGCTCCGCGCGCAGCCGGGCGTAGCCGGCCGGCGTGAGGTAGTTGCGCGTACCGGCAGGGATCGGCGGGGCGGCGATGTCGCCCTCGGCGTCGTCCTCCG
>JAABTC010000067.1 GCA_011390055.1 Burkholderiales bacterium
GATGAAGGTGCCGATGCAGCCCGAGCGCAGGATGGTCTTCCAGTGCCGCGCCACGTCGACCAGCTTGGGGATCACCGAGTCGAAGGGATTGATCTTCACCGGCGCCTGCGGCGACTTCATCACCGACAGCAGCTCGGCAAAGCCGAAGGCGCCCACCAGCGCCGGCACCAGGGCGAGGCCACCGGCCAGATCGCGGTTGCCGAAAGTGAAGCGCTCGAAGGCGTAGATGGACTCCTGGCCGATCGTGGCGACGAACAGGCCCAGAAACCCCGCCATCCAGCCCTTGAGCGGGTCATTGCCGGTGAGCGTGCCCGAGATCACGACGCCGAACACCGTCAGCCAGAAGAACTCGTAGGCGCCGAACTCGAGCGCGAGCTCGCCCAGCAGCGGCGTGAAGAGCGCGAGGAAGAACATCCCGATCAAGGTGCCGAGCACGGAGCCGGAAGTGGCGATGCCCATGGCCCTGCCGGCGTGGCCCTGGCGTGCCAGCGCGTGGCCGTCGAGACACGACGCCGCGGACGCTGGCGTGCCCGGGATGTTGAGCAGGATGGCCGAACGCGAGCCGCCGTAGATGGCACCGACGTAGGTGCAGATCAGCACCAGCAGCGCCTGGTTCGATTCCATCTTGAGCGTGAGCGTCGTCATCAGCGCCAGGCCCATGGTCGCGGTGAGGCCGGGCAGGGCACCGATGACCAGGCCGATCAGGGTCGAACCGAAGACGTAAAACAGCGACTCCGGGGTGACGAAACTCCAGATCGAGTGGCCGAAGGCGACGAGGCCGCTGAACATCGGTGTTGGCAGATCAGGGCAGGCGCACGAGAAAGACTTCCTGGAAGACGTAGCTCACCACGAACGACGTTGCTGCGCCGACAGTCACGGCGAAGGCAATGCCCTTCATGCTCTGCCCTGCGGCGCGACGCCGCGCCCCATCGAACAGCAGCAGGAACACGGTGACGAAGGCGAATGTGGCAAGCCAGAACGGAATGCCGCCCCGGCCGACCAGCCCCGCCGCGTAGGCCAGGCCGAGCACAAGGAAGCCGCCGACGCGCGTCACCCTCGCCCACGCCTGGCTCGACGCCGACCCCCTTACGCCGCCGAGCCGCCAACCCCCAGCGCGCGCAGCGCGCAGCGCCAGCAGCAAGCCGAACAGCAGCAACACCGTGCCGAGAATGCCGGGCACCAGGCCCGGTGCGGTGTACAGCGAGGCGCCCTGGCTTTCCAGCCGGTCCATGCGCCAGGCCGCGATCATCACGGTCAGCCCGAAGGCGACCCAGAGCCAGGCCGCAATGAAATCGGCCCGGGCCGAGACCCTCTTGTCAACGTTCACGGGCGGCTCGGCACCCAAGCGCGGTCAGGGCTTGGGGATGCCGATGGTGTCGGGCGAGATCTTGGCTTGACCGGCGTTGAACTTCTGCCAGGCCGCATCCGCGACCGCGGGCATCGCAATCTTCTGCGCCTCGGCGCCCGCGGTCACCACCATCATCGCGCCGCGGCTGCTCGCGTACTTCTTGATGACTTCGGACTTGGCAATCTTGTCCATCCAGATCTTGTCGAGCGTCGCTGTCACCTCGGCCGGCACACCCTTGGGCACGAAAATGCCGAAGTAGCTGACGGGAATCTTGAAGCCGGGAACGAACTCCGACAGCGGCGGGATCGTGCCGTGGCCCTCGATCTCGATCGCCTTGTCGCCGACGACCGCCAGCGGGCGCAGCCGCTTGCCGCGGATCATCTCCGACTGCTCCGACGACAGTTGCGTGGTGACCTCGGTCTCGCCGGCCACCGTGGCGATCACCGCCGGGTTGCCGCCGTCGTAGGTGACGTGCTTGTACTTGATGCCGGTGGCCGCAGCGATCTGCTCGATGGCCGTGTGCCCGCTTGAATTCACACCCGCCGTGGCCACCGACACCGCGCCGGGCCTGGCCTTCATGGCGTCCAACAAGGCTTTCATGTCCTTGTGCGGCGAGGCCACCGGCACGCTGACGATGGTGGGCAGGGCCAGGTGGAGATAAAGGTTCCAGTCCTGCACGGTGGTGTCGACCATGCCCAGGATCTTGTAGGAGCCCAGGTCTTTCGGCGCACCGGACGTCCAGGTGTAGCCGTCCTTGGGCGCTTCGAGCGCATTCTTGGTGCCGATCGAGCCTGAGGCGCCTGGCTGATTCAAGACCACGATCTTCTGCCCCAGCGCTGCTTCCAGATCCCCCGCGGTGATGCGGATCATCTGGTCGGTGGCGCCGCCCGCGGCCCAGGGCACGATGATGTTGATCGGCTTGGTCGGCTTCCACTGCGCCTGCGCCGCGGAGGTCATCAGCGCCAGGCCGGCGATGCAGACCACGGCGGTGGCAGCGCTCAATGCACGTAGGGCTTTCACTTGCAGTCTCCTGAACAGATTGCGAGTGTCGAGAGTGACATGGCCCGCCGTGACTTGCCCTCGGGCAAACCCGAGAACCCCGCCCCGCGTCTGCATCATGATGGCGCACCCCCCCAGGAGCCCCTCGATGACTGCTGCCCCCAAGCCTCCCCTGCGTTTCGCGGCCATCGGCCTGAACCATCAACACATTTACGGCCAGACCCAGGCGATGCTGGATGCGGGCGCCGAGCTGGTCGCCTTCCACGCCGAAGAAGACGATCTGGCGGCAGCGTACGCCCGCGTGTTTGCACAGGCACAGCGCGTGCAGGACAAGCGCGCCATCCTCGAAGACCGCAGCATCGCGCTGGTGGTCAGCGCCACGATTCCCGACCTGCGGGCCGCCGGCGCCATCGAGGTCATGCGCCACGGCAAGGACGTGATGGTCGACAAACCCGGCGCGATCAGCCTCGACGAGCTGGCCGCGCTGCGGCAGGTGCAGCGCGAGACGGGCCGCATCTTCTCGGTCTGCTTTTCGGAGCGCTTCGAAAACCGGGCCACCGAAAAAGCCAGCCAGCTCGTGGCCGCCGGGGCCGTGGGCCGCGTTTTGCAAACCGTCGGCCTGGGGCCGCATTCGCTGCGCAACAACCCGCGCCCGGACTGGTTCTTCCAGCGCAAGCGCTATGGCGGCATCCTGTGCGACATCGCCGCGCACCAGTGCGACCAGTTCCTGCACTTCACCGGTTCGACCCGCGCCGAGGTGGTGGCATCGCACGTCGGCAACCTCGGCAACCCCGAGACGCCCGAGCTGGAAGACTTCGGCGAAGTGCTGCTGCGAGGCGATGGCGGCACCGGCTTCATCCGTGTCGACTGGTTCACCCCCAAGGGTCTGGGCGTCTGGGGCGATGGCCGCCTCACGATCCTGGGCACCGAGGGCACCATCGAGTTGCGCAAGTACATCGACATCGGTGGCCGCCCCGGCGGCGACCACCTTTTCCTGGTCGACGGCACCGGCACCCGCTACATCGACTGCCGCGCCGAGCCCCTGCCCTACGGCCCTCGACTGGTGCACGACGTGCTGCATCGCACCGAGACCGCGATGGCGCAAGCGCACTGCTTCCTGGCCACCGAACTGGCGTTGAAGGCTCAAGCGATGGCCGTGCGGCTTGACGACGGCCCGAAGCCCTCGTGAGGCCGGGCGCCCGCAAGCGACTAGTCTTCTTCGGCCCAGGCGAAGCCGTCGCGGGCGATCAAGGCGCTGGCCGCGGGTGGCCCCCAGCTGCCTGCGGCATACGGCCGCGGGCCGGCGGTGTCGTGACGCCAGGCTTCGAGCACCGGCTCGACCCAGCGCCAGGCCTGCTCCTGTTCGTCGCTGCGCACGAACAGGTTCAGCCGCCCGGCGATCGCATCGAGCAGCAGGCGTTCGTAGGCGCCGACGCGCGCCGCAGGAAAGGCCTTGTCGAAGTCCAGGTCGAGTCGCACCGGCGCAAGCATCTCGTTCATCGCGCTGCCCTTGGCCGCCAGCAGGTGCAGCTCCAGGCCGTCTTCGGGTTGCAGCTTGATCACCAGCTGGTTGGCGCGCGTGGTGCCGGCGAAGATCGGGTGCGGCACCGGCCGGAAGTTGACGACGATCTGTGCGTCGCGCGCGGCCAGCCGCTTGCCGGTGCGCAGGTAGAAGGGCACGCCGGCCCAGCGCCAGTTCTGCACCTCGGTGCGCAGCGCGACGAAGGTCTCGCAGCGGCTGTCCGCCGGCACCTTGTCCTCTTCCAGATAACCCGGCACCGGCTGCCCTTCGACCGTGCCCGCACGGTACTGGCCCCGCACCACGTCGCGTGCCACGCTTTCAGCGGTGAAGGGCTTCAGCGACTTCAGCACCTTCAGCTTCTCGTCGCGGATCGCATCGGCGTCGCCGGTGGCGGGCGGCTCCATCGCGATCATCGTCAGCAGTTGCAGGGCATGGTTCTGCACCATGTCGCGCAGCGCGCCGGTGCGGTCGTAGAAGTCGCCGCGGCTGCCGACGCCCAGGGCCTCGGCGATCGTGATCTGGATGTTGGCGATGCTCTCGCGCCGCCACAGTGGCTCGAACAAGGCATTGCCGAAACGCAGTGCGGTCAGGTTCTGCACCGCCGGCTTGCCGAGGTAATGGTCGATGCGCAGCGCCTGCTCTTCGCTGAACGAGGCGCGCACCACACGGTTGATCTCCTGCGCGCTGGCCAGGTCGTGGCCGAGCGGCTTTTCGAGCACCACCCGCACGTCGCTGCCGTTCAGGCCCGCCGCGCCGAGCTGCGCGCAGATCTGGGTGAACAGGTGCGGGCTGGTGGCCAGGAAGAACACCTTGCACTCGGCACCGCGCTCGTCGAGCCACTGTTTCAGGCCGGCGTAGTGCTCGGGCTGCGCCAGGTCCATGCGCTTGTAGTGCAGGAGCTGGGCAAAGCGCGCGAACTCCTCGTCCGTCGGCCGCTTGGCGGGCTCGACCTCGGCGAACTTGTCCTTGATGAAGGCGCGGTAGTCGTCGTCGCTCCGTTCATCGCGCGCCACCGCCAGGATGCGCCCGCCCGCCGGCAGCTTTCCGTGCCGCCAAGCCTGGAACAGCGCCGGCATCAGCTTGCGCCAGGTCAGGTCGCCGGTGCCGCCGAACAGAACGAGATCGAAAGTCATGCGCGCCGCTGTAATTTTGTTACGGCGCGGATGATGCATGGGTTTCGGGGCGGGGTCAACGCGGTGGCGTTCTAATAGGGCAGGGCTTCGCGCCGACTCCGCAACCGCCATGAACCAGCTCGAGCAACTGCGCCAATACACCACCGTCGTCGCCGACACCGGCAACTTCAACGAGCTCGCGGCCTACGCGCCGCGCGATGCCACCACCAACCCGTCGCTGATCCTGAAGGCGGTGCAGCAGCCGGCCTATGCACCGCTGCTGGCCGACGCGGTGGGCGCATTGAAGGGCCGTGCGATCGACCGCATCGTCGACGAAGTCCTGGTGCGGTTCGGCGCAGAGATCCTGAAGGTGATTCCGGGGCGGGTGAGCACCGAAGTCGATGCGCGCCTGTCCTTCGACATTGCCGCCAGCATCGCGCGCGCGCATCGCATCGTCGAGCTCTACGAGCGCGCGGGCATCGACCGTTCGCGTGTGCTGATCAAGCTGGCGTCCACCTGGGAGGGCATCCAGGCCGCCAAGGCGCTCGAGCACGAGGGCATCCGCTGCAACCTGACGCTGCTGTTCTCGCTCGGCCAGGCGGTGGCCTGTGCCGATGCCGGCGTGCGCCTCGTCTCGCCTTTTGTGGGCCGCATCTTCGACTGGCACAAGAAGGCGGCGGGCGCCGCCTGGGACGCCGCCGCCATGGCCGGTGCCAACGACCCCGGCGTGCGGTCGGTGCGCCAGATCTACACCTACTACAAGCATTTCGGCATCGAGACCGAGGTGATGGGGGCGAGCTTTCGCAACCTCGACCAGGTGCGCGCGCTTGCGGGCTGCGACCTGCTGACCATCGCGCCCGATCTGCTGGCGCAGCTGCAGGCCGAGGCGGCGCCGCTGGCCCGTCAGCTCGACCCCGAACAGGCTCGCCAGGCCACCGTGTCGGCCATCGTCCACAACGAGGCGTCGTTCCGCTACGCGCTGAACGACGATGCGATGGCCAGCGACAAGCTGGCCGAGGGCATCCGCGCCTTCGCCGCCGACGCGGCGAAGCTCGACCGCATGATCGAGGCGCTGCAGTGAGCGCGACCCGGTGTGACCGGACTCCGGCCTGGGCTGCGTTGCACGGCCACTTCGAAGCCCATGGCCGCAGCCTCGACCTGCGCGAGGCCTTCGCACGCGACCCGGGCCGTGCTGCCTCGCTGACGTTCGAAGCGCCGGAGATCGTGGTCGACCTGTCGAAGAACCTGATCGACATCGCCGGCCTGCACTTCCTGCTCGACCTGGCGCGCGACTGCGGCCTGGAAGGCGCACGCGATGCGATGCTGGCCGGCGACCCCGTCAACCTGACCGAAGGCCGGGCCGTGCTGCACACCGCGTTGCGTGCGCCGCGCGGCGAGGGCCTCTTCAGCGACGAGGTGCACGGCGTGCTCGACGCGATGCTGGCCTGTGCCGAGCGCGTGCGCGACACCGCCGCCAGCGGCATCCGCCATGTCGTCAACATCGGCATCGGCGGCAGCGATCTGGGCCCGCAGATGGTGGTGCCGGCGCTCGACGCGTACGCGCAGCGCGGTCTGACCCTGCACTTCGTCAGCAACGTCGACGGCCACGACATCACCCGCGTGCTGCGCACGCTCCGACCCGCCGAGACGCTCTTCATCGTCGCCTCGAAGACCTTCACGACGCAGGAGACGATGGCCAACGCCGAGGCGGCGCGGGCCTGGTTCCTGGCCCAGGGCGGCCAGGACGTTGCCAGGCACTTCGTGGCCTGCACCACCAACGTCGCGGCGGCGGCCAAGTTCGGCATCCAGACCACCTTCGGCTTCTGGGACTGGGTCGGCGGACGCTACTCGCTGTGGAGCGCGATCGGCCTGCCGATCGCCATCGCCATCGGTGCCGATCACTTCCGTGCGCTGCTGGCCGGCGCGCACGCGATGGACCGCCACTTCGCCACTGCGCCGCTGCCGCACAACCTGCCGGTGCTGCTGGGCCTGCTCGACGTCTGGTACCGCAACTTCCACGGCTACGCGAGCCGCTCGGTCGCGCCGTACCACCAAGGCCTGGCGCGGCTGCCCGCTTACCTGCAACAGCTGGAGATGGAAAGCAACGGCAAGGGCGTGGACCTGGCCGGCGAGCCGCTGCCGTACGGCACCAGCCCGGTGGTCTGGGGCGAGGCGGGCACGAACGGTCAGCATGCGTACTTCCAGATGCTGCACCAGGGCACCGACGTGATCCCGGTCGAGTTCATCGCAGTCAAGACGCCGGCACATGCGCTCGTCGACCAGCATCGCAAGCTGCTGGCCAACTGCCTGGCGCAGAGCCAGGCCTTGATGCTGGGCAAGACGCGCGACCAGGCGCAGGCCGAGCGCGCCCCGACCGCGTCAGCGGCCCTCGATCCTGCCGTGCTCGCCTCGCACCGCAGCTTCCCCGGCAACCGCCCGAGCAGCACCTTCGTGCTGGACGCGCTCACGCCGCGCTCGCTGGGCGCGCTGATCGCGCTGTACGAACACCGCGTCTTCGTCGCCGGCCACGTGTGGGGACTCAACCCGTACGACCAGTGGGGCGTGGAGCTCGGCAAAGCCCTGGCCAGCGGCTTGCTGCCGCGCTTCGAAACGGGCGATACCGCGGGCCTCGACGGCTCGACCGCCGCGCTGTTGACGCGCTTGAGCGCATGAGCCGCCGCACCCTGGTCTTCGATGCCGGCGGCGTGATCGTCCAGTGGCAGCCGCTGGACCTGATGAAGCACCTGCTGCCCGAACATGCGCACGACGAGGCGAGTGCACGCCAGGTGGCCGCTGCCGTGTTCCAGACCTCGCTGGCAGGCGACTGGTCGGGCTTCGACCGCGGCCAGATCGAGCCCGGGCCGCTGGTTGAGCGCATCGCCCGGCGCACCGGCTACCCGCTGGCCGCGCTGCAGGCGCTGATCGCCGCGATCCCGGCGCACATCCAGCCGATGCCCGCCAGCGTGGCGCTGCTCGAGCGCGTGCGCGAGGCCGGGCACCGCTTGGTGCTGCTGTCGAACATGCCGCGGCCGTTTGCCGACCACCTCGAAGCTGCGCATGCCTGCTTCGGCT
>JAABTC010000068.1 GCA_011390055.1 Burkholderiales bacterium
AGGAGCGCGACGAGATGAGCCGCATGGCCGACATCTTTCGCGGACGCATCATCGACGTCACCGACAAGAGCTACACCATCGAGCTGACGGGCGACGGCAGCAAGCTCGATGCCTTCCTCGTGGCCATCGATCGCGGCGCGATCCTGGAGACGGTGCGCACGGGCGCCAGCGGCATCGGCCGCGGCGAGAGGATCCTGAGGGTGTGATGCGGGCCCGGCCGACGGCGGGGCCCTTCGAGATTTTCAACGGAGAGAGAACATGAAGGTTTACTACGACAAGGACGCCGACCTGAGCCTGATCAAGGGCAAGCAGGTCGCCATCATCGGCTACGGTTCGCAGGGCCATGCCCACGCCCAGAACCTCAACGACAGCGGCGTCAAGGTGGTCGTGGGCTTGCGCCGCGGCGGTGCCTCGTGGCACAAGGTCGAGAAGGCGGGCCTGAAGGTGGCCGAGGTCGCCGACGCCGTGAAGAGCGCGGATGTGGTGATGGTCCTTCTGCCCGACGAGCAGATCGCCAGCGTCTACACGCAAGACATCGCGCCGCACATGAAGCAGGGCGCCTCGCTGGCCTTCGCACACGGCTTCAACGTGCATTACGGCCAGGTCGTGCCGCGTGAAGACCTCGATGTGTGGATGGTGGCCCCGAAGGCCCCCGGCCACACGGTGCGCAACACCTACACCCAAGGTGGCGGTGTGCCGCACCTGATCGCGGTGCATGCCGACAAGAGCGGCAAGGCGCGCGACCTGGCGCTCAGCTACGCGGCAGCCAATGGCGGCGGCAAGGCGGGCGTGATCGAGACCAACTTCCGCGAAGAGACCGAGACCGATCTGTTCGGAGAGCAGGCGGTGCTGTGCGGCGGCACGGTGGAACTGATCAAGGCCGGTTTCGAGACGCTGGTCGAAGCCGGCTACGCGCCCGAGATGGCCTACTTCGAGTGCCTGCACGAGTTGAAGCTGATCGTCGACCTGATCTATGAAGGCGGCATCGCCAACATGAACTACTCGATTTCCAACAACGCCGAGTACGGCGAGTACGTGAGTGGACCGCGCATCATCAACGAGCAGACCAAGGACGCGATGCGCGCGATGTTGAAGGACATCCAGACCGGCGAGTACGCGAAGAACTTCATCCTCGAGAACCGCGCCGGCGCGCCGACGCTGCTGTCGCGGCGCCGCTTGATGGGGCAGCACGACATCGAGGTCGTCGGCGAGAAATTGCGCGCGATGATGCCCTGGATCAAGGCCAACAAGCTGGTCGACAAGAGTCGCAACTGAGCCGCCCAGGCCGCGACGCTACACGATGGTCGACGACCCGCAAGCCCATCCCGCCACGCAGGAGGACGCGCCGCGCCCGCGTCGCAAAGGTCTGTACATCCTGCCCAACGCGATCTCGCTGGCGGCGTTGTTCGCGGCGTTCTACGCCATCGTGATGGCGATGAACGGCCGCTTCGAGGCTTCGGCGTTGGGCATCTTCAGTGCCGCGGTGCTCGACAGCATGGACGGCCGCGTGGCCCGCATGACCAACTCCCAGAGCGCGTTTGGCGAGCAGATGGACAGCCTGTGCGACATGGTCAGCTTCGGCCTCGCGCCGGCGCTGATCATCTACGTCTGGGCCTTGCAGGGTTTGGGCCGCTTCGGCTGGATGGCGTCCTTCGTGTACTGCGCTGCCGCGGCCCTGCGGCTGGCACGTTTCAACGTCAACATCGGCGTGGTCGACAAGCGCTTCTTCCAGGGGCTGCCGAGCCCTGCAGCGGCCGCGCTGGTGATGGGCTTCATCTGGGTGATGGACGACGCAGGCTTCAAGGAGGCTTCGCAGATCGACTGGCTGGCCTGGTCGGCCTTCGCAGTGACCTTGTACGCCGGCCTGTCGATGGTGACCAACGCGCCGTTCTACAGCTTCAAGGTGGTCGGCGGCCGGCGCACCGTGCCGTTCGCGGTGATCGTGGCGATTGCGCTGCTGATCGCGGTGATCAACATCCACCCCCCGATCGTGCTGTTTGCGCTGTTCTGCATCTACGGGATGTCCGGCTATGCGGTGTACGCGTACAAGAAATCGAAAGGCCGGCCGGTCAGCGTGATCGCGACCTCGACCGACGACCCCGACGAAGCCGGGCTGCACCGCTGAGGCAACACCCATCCGAGCGTGCTACATTCGAACCCGATGACCTTCCGTTCCGCCCCGCTGCTGCTACTGCCTGGAGTGCTGCCCGCGCGCTGATCGATTGCGTCTTCCTTTTCATCGACAGCCCGCGAGCCGCACAGCCCGCGGGCTGTTTGCATTTCCGTTCCGATGTCCGTCCACGAAAGCCCCACCATGAGCACCGACTCACTCATCATCTTCGACACCACCTTGCGCGACGGCGAGCAATCGCCCGGCGCGTCGATGACCAAGGACGAGAAGCTGCGCATCGCGCGCCAGCTCGAGCGGCTGCGTGTGGACGTCATCGAAGCCGGCTTCGCTGCATCGAGCCCGGGCGACTTCGAAGCCGTCAAGGCCATCGCCGCGGCGATCAAGGACTCGATCGTCTGTTCCCTGGCGCGTGCCAACGATCGCGACATCACGCAGGCCGCGTTGGCGCTTGCGGGCGCCGCGCGTTCGCGCATCCACACCTTCATCGCCACCAGCCCGCTTCACATGGAGAAGAAGCTGCGCATGACGCCCGACCAGGTGTTCGAGCAGGCCCGCCTGGCCGTGCGCTTTGCCCGCAACCTGAACGGCGACATCGAATTTTCACCCGAAGACGGTTACCGTTCGGAGCCCGACTTCCTGTGCCGGGTGCTCGAGGCGGTGATCGACGAAGGCGCGACCACGATCAACATCCCCGACACGGTCGGCTACGCGGTGCCCGAGCTGTACGGCGCCTTCATCCGCGACCTGCGCGAACGGGTGCCCAATTCCGACAAGGCCATCTGGTCGGTGCACTGCCACAACGACCTCGGCATGGCGGTGGCCAATTCGCTGGCCGGGGTGAAGCTGGGCGGTGCGCGCCAGATCGAGTGCACGATCAACGGCCTGGGCGAGCGGGCGGGGAACTGCTCGCTGGAAGAGGTGGTGATGGCGCTCAAGACGCGCCGCGATTACTTTGGCCTGAGTCTCGGCATCGACGCCTCGCAGATCGTCGCGGCCTCGCGCCTGGTCAGCCAGACCACCGGCTTCGTGGTGCAGCCGAACAAGGCGGTGGTCGGCGCGAATGCCTTCGCCCATGCGTCTGGGATCCACCAGGACGGTGTCCTGAAGGCGCGCGACACCTATGAAATCATGCGTGCCGAAGACGTCGGCTGGAGCGCCAACAAGATCGTTCTCGGCAAGTTGTCCGGGCGCAACGCGTTCAAGCAGCGCTTGCAGGAGCTCGGGCTGTCGTTCGAGGCCGAGGGCGACGTCAACGCGGCCTTTGCCAAGTTCAAGGAACTGGCCGACCGCAAGAGCGAGATTTTCGACGAGGACATCATCGCGTTGGTCGGCGACGAGAGCGTGACGCACGAGCAGGAACACTACCGTCTGATCGCGCTGGCGCAGCACTCCGAAACCGGCGAACGTCCCCACGCGCGCATCGCGTTTGCGATCGGTGACACCGAGGTGCAGGTCGAGAGCGACGGCAACGGCCCGGTCGACGCCAGCCTGAAGGCCATCGAGTCCAAGGTGGCCAGCGGCGCCGAGCTGGTGTTGTATTCGGTCAATGCCATCACCAGCGGCAGCACCGAATCGCAAGGGGAGGTCACGGTGCGGCTGCAGCAGGGCGGGCGCATCGTCAACGGGGTCGGTTCCGACCCGGACATCGTGATCGCGTCGGCCAAAGCGTACTTGGCGGCGTTGAACAAGCTGCACAGCAAGGCCGAGCGGGTCGCGGCACAGGGCTGAACGCGGCAAACGCCCATTTGGTTACGAATCAGGGCCAACCCGAACCTCAACTTGAGGAAAACCACGCAAGTTCATGTCTTGCGTGGTTTTTTTCTTGCACCTAGACTCGGGGCAACCGATCACCTCGACCCCAACACGTCCTTGCCCCGCCCCATGCGTGTCACTTTGCAATTTTTACCTTGGTTGCTGTCCGCCTGCCTGATGACGGCACTGGTGGCGATGCCGGCCGAGTCGCATGCCAAGCAGCGCACGTCACCCAAGCCGGTCGTCTACAAGAAGAAGCCGGGCATCAAGTCGGTGCGGCCGCGCGCCAAGGTCCGTGCCGAGCCCCTCAAGCTTTCGTTCGGTCAACTCTCCGGCCTGCATGCCAGTGCCGACGAACTCGACCTGAAGTCGAGCGTCGCCTTGGTGTTCGACCAGGACACCAACGAAGTGCTGTTCAGCAAGAACAGCCAGGCGGTGCTGCCGATCGCATCGATCACCAAGCTGATGACGGCGCTCGTGGTCACCGAAGCGCAGCAGCCGCTCGACCAGGCGCTGACGATCAGCGCCGAAGACATCGACACCGAAAAGGGCAGCCATTCGCGCCTGCAGATCGGTACCGTGCTGTCGCGCGAGCAGATGCTGCACCTCGCCTTGATGTCGAGTGAGAACCGGGCCGCCAACGCGCTGGGTCGGCATTACCCGGGCGGCCTGCCTGCGTTCGTCGCGGCGATGAACCGCAAGGCCGCCGCCCTGGGCATGAAGGCCACCCACTACGTCGAGCCCACGGGCCTGTCGAGCCGCAACCAGTCCAGCGCCACCGACCTGGTCTTGTTGGTGCGCGAAGCCGGCAAGCACGCGCTGATCCGCCAGCACTCGACCTCGATCGAACAGCAGGTGGCGGTCGGCTCACGCCAGCTTCAGTTCCGCAACACCAACGGTCTGGTGCGCAGCGGCGAATGGGAAATCGGCCTGCAGAAGACCGGCTACATCAGCGAAGCCGGTCGCTGCCTCGTGATGCAGGCCCAGCTGTCGGGCCGCAAGTTGATCATGGTGCTGCTCGATTCGGCCGGCAAGTATTCGCGCATGGGCGATGCCGAACGCATCCGCAAGTGGCTCAGCGATTTGCCGGCCACCGCGCCGCGCGCGCTGCCGCCGATCGCACCCCTCGCACCGACGGCCGTTACCGCGGTCCCCGCGCAGCTGGGCTGAAAGGCGGCGGCGCCACCGGCGTCACCGTGGCCAACGCCCGCGCGGGCTCGACGCAGCCGAGGGCCTGCGAGATCTCGTGCGCGGTCGCCTTGACACGTTCGACCCAGCCTTCTTCCAGCCGATCGGCGGGGGCCGAGATCGAGAGCCCGGCGACCAGGCGGCCGTTGTCGTCGTGGACGCCCGCGGCCATGCAGCGCACGCCGAGTTCAAGTTCTTCGTTGTCGCGCGCCAGGCCGCGCGTGCGCACCCCCTCGAGTTCGCGCTCCAGGGCGGCCAGCTGGGTCAGGCTGTTGCGGGTCTGCCCCGCCAGGCCCGTGCGGGCGGCGTAGGCGCGAACGCGCTCGCGATCGTCGCTGGCCAGGAACAGCTTGCCGACCGATGTCAGGTGCAGCGGTGCGCGACCACCGACCGCGCGCACCACCTGCATGCCCGAACGTTCGCTGTACGCGCGCTCGATGTAGACGATCTCGTCGCCTTGGCGCACCGACAGGTTGACGGCCTGGTGCGTGAGCCGGTGCAACTCGCGCATGGGCTCCTGCGCGGCCTCGCGCACGTCCAGGCGCGCCTTCACCAGGTTGCCGAGTTCGAGCAGCCGCATGCCCAGCCGGTAGGTGCCGGCCTGTGGGCGGTCGACAAAACGACCGCAGACGAGATCGTTCAGAATCCGGTGCGCCGTCGAGGAGTGAAGCCCGGTGCGCTCGCTGATGGTCTTCAGTGCCAGCGGCTCGGGTTGAGCGGCCAACACGTCGAGCAATGCGAAACAGCGCTCGAGCACCTGGATGGTCGGCGTGTGGGCATCGGTTCGGGCCATGGCAATCCTCCAGGTGCGAATTCTTGCATGGCGAAAATTCAGTTCGGATCCCGAAAGTGCTTGGCACGCTGGAGCCGTGTGGCATGCGCAGGGCCTTGGCTCTTGCTGGCGCTGCTGACAGGGCCGGCAGCCTGGGCACAGGAGCGCTCCTCGACTCGCGCGCCGGCGATTGCGCGCATCGCCGGGCGCCTGCAAGCGCCACAGCTCGGGCTGGTCGTGAACCGGGCCGACCCTTACTCGGTGGCGGTCGGCGCGCACTACCGCCGGGCGCGCCGCCTCTCGGCCGAGCAGGTCCTGGTGGTCGACCTGCCGATCGGTGCGCAACTTGGCATCGAAGACTTCGAGCGCCTGCGCGGCGCGATCACCGAGCGCTTTGGCGACAAGATCCAGGCGTTGGCGCTGGCCTGGGTCACGCCCTACGCCGTCGGCTGCAACTCGCTCGCAGGCGCCCTGGCGCTGGGCCATGACGAGGCGCTGTGCCAGAACAGCTGCCGGCCGTCACGCCCGTCGGCGCTCTACAACAGCCCGAGCGGCCGTCCGTGGAGAGACCACGGCGTGCGCCCGGTGATGCACCTGGCCGCCGCGTCGGTCGGCTCGGCGCGGGCCCTCGTGGACCGTGGCGTGCGGGCCGACGGCAGCCTCGGGCGTCGCGGTGGGGCGACGGTGCGGGCCCGCCTGCTGACCACGGACGACAGTGCACGCAATGTGCGGGCGCGCCTGTACCCCGAGCCCGCGCTGTTACGACGGCCGGGTGTGCAGGTCGAAGTCGAAGCCGCTGCAACGGTGGAGCGCTTGGACGGCCAGGCCGACGCGAGCGCGGGTGCCCCGGTGCTGCTGTTGCAGACCGGTCAGGCGCAGGTGGGGCGCCTGCCTCGGCAGCGTTGGGTCGCAGGGGCCCTGGCCGACCACCTGACGTCGTACGGCGGGCAGCTCGACGCCCCTGGCGATGGCCAGAGCAGCGCGATGGCCTGGATCGAGGGCGGCGCGACGGCCAGCCATGGCAGTGCGAGCGAACCCTGTGCGCATGTGCAAAAGTTCCCCCACCCCCAGATCCTGCTCGGCCACTACCTGCAAGGCGCCACCGCGATCGAGGCCTACTGGAAAAGCGTGGCCTGGCCGCAGCAGAGTGTCTTCATCGGCGAGCCCCTCGCGGCGCCCTACGGCGCGCGAGCTTCGCCTTGAGCGGCAAGCGCGCGCGCCGCGGCCAGGCCCGAACGCACAGCGCCTTCGAGCGTGGCGGGATAGGGGCCGTCGACATAGTCACCCGCGGCTTGCAGCCCGTCGGCAACGACGCTCGACGGACGCCGCAGCCCGGGCGTGCAGAGGAACGTGGCGCGACGTTCCGCAAGGCTGTTCAGCAGCGCGGGCGGCGTGCGCCAGGTGTCGGCAGGAAAAGCGCTGCGGGCTTGCAGCAGCACCGCCTCGGCGGTCGCTTCAAGGCCGCGCTCGCTCCACGCCCGCGCGCCGCTGACGACGAAGCTGAACCAGCCTTCCCGTGCGCCCCCGCCGTCGATGGCGCCCAGGTCGAAGACGAACTGGGCCGGTGCACCATCTTCGCTCGCCAGCACGGTCATCGGCTCGGGCAGGCGGGTGCCCGCACTCTGCAGCAGCACCGTGATGATCGGCTCGTAGTCGAAGGCCGCGACGGTTCGGGCCCATCCAGGCGCGCATTCGCGGCACAGGCGCGCGGCCTCGCTCGCGCTGCAGGCCAGGATCACGTGATCGAAGGTCTCGCCATCGAGCGACCAGCCAGCACCGGCGGATGTCAGCTCGCGTACGCGGCTGGACAGACGAAGCTCGGCCCCGTGCACAGCCAGCCACGCCGCCGCAGGATCCGGCAGCAAACTCGACAGGTCCACGCGCGGTAGCAGCAGGTCGGCCGAGCCGCGACCGCTGAAGAGCGCGTCGCGCAGCACGCGCAGGAACACCTGCCCGCTGGCCTGGGCGGCGGGCGTGTTCAGCGCCGCGACGCACAGCGGCTCGATCAGCGACCGGCGCACTTCGGCCGACAGGCCGCGAGTCAGGTCGTCGACGCTCACCGCCGCGTTGCAATGGAAGCGCTGCAGCGCCCAGTTCGTCGCCGTGCGCAGCAAACCCAGGCGATCGGCCCAGGACCAGCCTTGGCGCCCGCAGACCGCGCGAACGAAAGCCAGCACCGGAGGGCC
>JAABTC010000069.1 GCA_011390055.1 Burkholderiales bacterium
GCCCTCGCGCTCTCGGCCGACCTGCAGGCGGATGCGATCGTGCTCGGCTTCGAAGACGACGGCCGCGCCTTCGACCCGTTGCAGGCCGCAGCGCCGGCAGCGCCGACGTCGATCGACGAGGCTCCCGTCGGCGGCCTCGGCCTGATGTTGGTCCAGCGCTTCGCAGCGTCGGCCCGTTACGCGCGGGTGGAAGGGCGCAACTACTTGACAGTCACGATCGACCGCGCGGCGTAGCGCTGCGCAGCAACGAAGGCCGCGCTCAGACCCGGATCACCTGGCCTTTGAGCGAATACAGCACCGCCGTCACCTCGTTGCGCGTGCCCTGGTCGATGCGGTTCTTCTCCAGCGCGCCGAGGATGTCGTCCATCGCCGCGATGTACTCCTGTTCGCTGATGTTCATGCCCTTGTGGGCCATCATCAGGTCGCGGCCGGTGTACGGCTCGGGCCCGCCGCAGCCGGCGCAGAAGAATTCGACCGCCATCTTCTTGGCATGGTCCAGGTCCTTGCTGTTCTCGAAACGTGACTGGATCGCCGGGTTCGACAGGTGGGCTTCCATCACATCGCTGACGATCCGGGTGATGCCGTCGAAGCGCCCCAGGCGCTCGTACAGGGAGGCGGTTGCGGTGTTCATTCTTCGTTCCTCATAATGGGTTGCAGATTGCCGGTGGTGGATGCCGACACGCCGATGGTCTGCACGGCCCGTTCCTGAAACGTTCCCGGCCTCGCGGTCGGCAAAAGGTGGTCATGCAGTCGAGTGCGGTGCAAGGTGAGTTCGTTACGCTGAACCTGCTGAAGGGCTTCAGGGTCGATCTCGATGGCCGCACGCTCGGCGCGGCCGATTGGCTCGGCCGCCGCGCTGCCGAGCTGGTGCAACTGCTCGCCTTGCAGCCGCACCACAGCCTGGACGGCGATCAGGTCGTCGACGCGCTGTGGCCCGACCTCGACCCGGCCGCCGGCCATGCCAACCTGCGCAAGGCCGCTCACCTGGCCCGACAGTCGGCCGGCGATCCGGAAGCGGTGGTGCTGCGTGCCGGCAGGGTGCTGCTGTTTCCGAAGCGCGAGCTGCACTGCGATCTGCAGCGCTTCAACGAAGCCGCGACGATGGCGCTGGCCTCGGGCGACCCGGCAGCCTGCACCCGCGCCGCGGCGTTCTACAGCGGCGAGCTGCTGCCCGAAGCGCGCTACCAGCCCTGGACCGAAGCACCGCGCGAGCGCGCGCGCGAGCAGTACCTGGCCCTGCTGCGCCAGGCCGGCGACCACGAGCGGCTGCTGCAGGAAGACCCGGGCGACGAAGCTGCGTGCCGTGCGTTGATGGAAGCCGCGCTGGCGACCGGGCGCCGGTCGGTGGCCCTGCGCCGCTATGCCACGCTGCGCGACCACCTCGCGCAAGACATCGGCGTGCGGCCTGGCCCCGCTACCGAGGCGGTGTACCGCCGCTGCCTGGACAGCCAGGAGCCTGCCGCACAGGAGTTCGTCGGCCGCACGATGGAACTCGCCCGCGGCCTGGGATGGCTGGGCGAGGCCAGTGGCCGGCTCGGCGGTGCGCTGGTCCGTGGCGCGGCGGGCATGGGCAAGTCGGCCCTCCTCAGCGAGCTGGCGCGCGAGGCCGAGCGGCTCGGTTGGCGCGTGGTGCGCGCACAGGCCCATGACAGCACCCAACCGTGCGGCCTGATCGCGGACGTGGTGGCGCCGCTGCTCGCCAGCGATGCGGGCGTGCTGGCCCGCTTGGGCCCGAACGCCCACGGGGTGCTGGCCGCCATCACGCCGCTGGCCCAGCCTGCCCCGGCGCTGCCCGGCCCGGTGACGCGGCACCAGGTTGTCGGCGCGGTCCAGCGGCTGTTGGCCCACCTGGGCGACCAACGCGTCCTGTTCGTCGTCGACGATCTGCATCGGGCCGACGAAGGCAGCGCCGACACGGTGCTGCAACTGGCCGCCACCTCGGGCCCGTTGTTCGTGCTGATGGGCTGCCGCAGCGGCACTGCCGAGGCCCTCGAGCGTGGCCTGTCGCGGCTGGTGCGCAGGGGCAGGGTCGAACTGCTGGAACTCGGACCGCTGTCGCCTGCGGACGCTGCGAACCTGGCGCGGCGTGCCGCGAGCCCGGCCGTGTCGGAGGACGCACTTGCGTCCGTGCTTGCGCTGGCCGAGGGGCACCCGTTCGCGTTGCTCGAGCTCGCCCAGGCGGCCTCGCACCCGCGGCGCGGCGCGGCGCAATCGCTGCCGGCCGGCGTCGCGGCGGCGATCCGCGAGCGCTTGTACGACGTCGACGCACCCACGCTCGATGGGCTGCAGCGGCTGGCCCTGGCCGGTGCTGCCCTGGAGGTCAACGCCGTCATGGCCTTGCTGGGCGGAGACGAGGCAGCGTGCGATCGGCTCGACCGCGCACTGGCGTCCGGCCTGCTGGTCGTCGTCGACGGCCGCTACCGCTTCGCTCACGCCCTGCTGGGTCACGCCCTGGTGGACTCGCTCGCACCGCACCAGCGGATCGGACTGCACCGCGACGTGGCGCTGCGGCTGACGCCGTCCGGTGCCTCGCCGGGTCTGTTGGCACAGCATTGGCTCGCCGCTGGCGAAGCAGCCCAAGCGCGCCCCTGGGCGCTGGAGGCCGCGCGCCGCGCGCAGCGGCTGGGGAGCTTTGTCGACGTGCTGAGGCATGTCGAGCCGCTGTTGGCTGCCTTGCCCAATGAACCGGAAGCACTGTCGCTGCGCGCGGAGGCGATCGACGGGCTCGGCCTGCCGGGCGCGCTCGGGGCCTACGATGCAGCCGCTGCGGTGGCGGTGCCCGAGCAGGCGCACGAACTGCGCGCCAAGCGCGCGCTGGCCCAAGTCAAGATGAGCGACCCCCAGGGTGCCCTGCAGTACCTGAAGGACGTGCGGCCGACCACGGTGGCGGGCAAGCTGGCCGAGGCCTTGGCCTACAGTGGCGCCGCTGCGCTCGGCTACGGCGACCCGGCCGAAGGCACGCGCCGCGCCGCCGAGAGCCGCAGGCTGGCGCTGGCCTCGGGCGACACCGGCTCGCTGGTCATCGCCTCGTGGGCCCAGGCGGCCGCAGCGCACGCGCGCGGAGAGCTGCACAGCAGTGTCTGGGCCGACCTGCACGAGAGCGCGCAGTTCCCACACCTGGCGGTCCGCGTGTTCGACGGGCACCTGTGCATCACGCAGCGTTTCCTGTACGGCTCGCGGCCGTACCGCGATGTGATCGCCTTCGCCGACGGCCTGGCAGCCGAGGCGCGCAAGCTCGGCGCCGAGCGCGGCCACGCGTTTGCGGTGACGCTGCGGGGCGAGGCCGAGTTGCTGAGCGGCCAGCTCGACGCGGCCGAGCGCGACCTGGTCGAAGGCGGGCGTCTGCACCGCGCGATCGGCGGTGCCACGGGCGAGGCGTTGGCGCTTCAGCGGCGCGCCGAACTCGCGCTGTACCGGGGCCGGCGCGAGGCGGCCGGCGGCCTGCTCGACGAGGCGCTCGACCTGGCGCGGCAGTCCGACGTCGGCTTTCACTTGCTCGACCGCATCTACGGCACCCGCATCGCGGTGGCGGCCGATGAACAGGCTGCGTTGGGTGAGCTCGAAGAGGCGGCCGCGGCAGTGCGCGGCCCCTTCGAGACCTGCCCGGGCTGCCGCATCACCTTCGCAATGCCGGCGACCATCGCGGCAGCCCGGGCGCACGAGCACGCGTTGGCGAGCCAGCACGAGCAGGCGGCGGACTACCTGGCCAATGTGGTGATGAAACTGCCCGCCTGGCACGCTGCACTGCATGAAGCGCGTGCACACATGGCGCTGGCGAAGGGGCAGCGCGACGCGGCGCATGCCGGCTTCGCCGCGGCCGCCCAGGCCTTCGCGGCCGCGGAACACCCGCTTGACCAGGCACGCTGCAGCGTGCTGGCGCGCGGCTGACCGGCCGCGCGTCGCTACACCCCGCCCGGAATGTGGTTGCGCGACTCGCGCACCGCGCTGGCGATGCGCTCGAGCGGCAGCTTGGGCGTGCGGTCGGCCTGCAGCAGGCCGTTGGCCTCCTGGAACACGTCGCTGAACTGGGTGTAGCAGAACCCGCTGAAGAGGCCCGTGTGCGTGACGGTGTGCAGCAGCGCCTCGAACTGGGTGGCGAATTCCTCCGCGCTGGCGGCCGCCGAGTAGCCCCACGGAGCGTCCACGCCGGCCTGCCGCTGGGCTTCGAAGGCGATGCCGCCGAACTCGGTCAGCATCACCGGCTGGCCGCGGTGCGGGTAGCCGTCGAGCGTCAGGATGCGCCCGCCCGGGCGGCGCCGGTCGAACAGATGTTCGGGCGGCACCTCGCTGCCGTAGCGGGCCGTCATGCGTTCGGGCACGGCCTCGTAATCGTGGATGCCGATGATGTCGGTGGCGCTGCTTTCCCAGCCGTCGTTGCCGATCACCGGACGCGTGGCGTCGAGGGTCTTGGTCAGGTGGTACAGCGCCTCGACCGCATGGCGTTGCGTGCGCACCGCGGTGAGCTCGGGCACGCCCCAGGATTCGTTGAAGGGCACCCAGACGATCACGCAGGGGTGGCTGTAGTCGCGCTCGATCGCCTCGGTCCATTCGCGCACGGTCCTCTTGATGGCGCTGCGGGTGAAGCGGTAGGCAGAGGGCATCTCGGCCCATACCATCAAGCCGAGCCGGTCGGCCCAGTACAGGTAGCGCGGGTCCTCGATCTTCTGGTGCTTGCGCACGCCGTTGAAGCCCATCGCCTTGGCCAGCTCGACGTCGCGGCGCAACGCGTCGTCGTCGGGCGCGGCCAGCAGCGTGTCGGGCCAGTAACCCTGGTCGAGCACCATGCGCAGCAGGTACGGGCGGCCGTTGAGCATGAAGCGGTCGCGCAGGATCGTCACCGAGCGCAGCGCGGTGTACGAGGTGAACTCATCGATCAAGGTTTCGCCGGCGTACAAACGAACCGTGGCATCGAGCAGCGTCGGCCGCTCCGGGCTCCACAGCAGCTCGTTGCGGAAGTCGTCGATGCCGGGGTCGGACAGCACGATGATGCGGTCGGCCTCGCGCTGCACCACGCGGTAGCGGTCGTGCGCCAGCAGGCGCGCGCCCTGCGTCAGGTGCACCTCGACGCTGAGCTCGTCGGCCGGGTCGCCGCCGATGCGGGCCTCGAAGCCGATGGCGAAATTCTCGACCTGCGGCGTCCAGCGGATCTTGTCGATGTAGGTCCGGCCCACGCGCTCGAGCCACACCGTCTGCCAGATGCCGGTGGTGCGCGGGTACCAGATCGCATGCGGCTCGCGCTGCCAGTCCTGCTTGCCGCGCGGTTTGGCCAGCTCGTGCGGATCGTCTTCCACCTGCATCGTCACCGTGTTGTGGCCCGAGGCGTCGAGCAAGGCGGTGATGTCGGCCCAGAACGGCGTATGGCCGCCTTCGTGCGTGACGGCCAGGCGCCCGTTGACCCACACCTTGGCGGCATAGTCGACCGCCCCGAAGCGCAGGATCGTGCGGCCGTCGTCCGGTGCGAGGTCGAAGTCGCGTTCGTACCAGCAGACGCTGTGGAAGCCGCGGTCGCCGATGCCGCTGGCCTGCGACTCGGGCGGGTACGGCACGGTGATCTCGGCCGGCCACTCGGTGATGTCGCCGGGCCGGACGTAGCGCCGTGCGTCGTCGTAGCAGAAGCGCCAGGCGCCGTTCAGGCTGGTCCAGTTCTTGCGGACCAGTTGGGGGCGGGGGTAGGCGGCATCGACCATCGGCTGTTGGGGCTCTGCCCGGACCAACGACGGGCGCAACCACAAGCGGGGCAAGCCTCGTGCCTTGCCCCGCTCCCCGACTCAGCGAAGGTCGAACCGGTCCAGGTTCATCACCTTGACCCAGGCCGCCACGAAGTCGTCGACGAACTTGCGCCCGGCTTCGGCACTGGCATAAACCTCGGCGATCGCGCGCAGTTGCGCATTCGCGCCGAAGACCAGATCGACCCGCGTGGCGGTCCACTTCAGCGCGCCGGTCTTGCGATCGCGCCCCTCGAAGCGATCACGGTCTTGCGGCACGGCCTTCCATTCGGTGCGCATGTCGAGCAGGTGGACGAAAAAGTCGTTGCTCAGCACGCCCGGCCGGCCGGTGAACACGCCATGGCGTGAACCGTCGGCGTTGGCCCCGAGCACGCGCAGACCACCGAGCAGCACCGTCATCTCGGGCGCGGTCAGCGTCAGCAGCTGCGCCCGATCCAGCAGCGCTTCGGCCGGCGCGCTGTAGCCCGCCTGGCGGTAATTGCGGAAGCCGTCGGCGATCGGCTCGAGCGGCGCGAACGAAGGCACGTCGGTCTGGTCTTGCGAAGCGTCGGTACGCCCGGGCGTGAACGGCACGGTGATCGCATGCCCGGCATCCCGGGCGGCTCGCTCGACCGCGGCGGCGCCGCCCAGCACGATCAGGTCGGCCATCGAAATCTTCTTGCCGCCCGGTGCGGCCGCATTGAACGCCGACCGGATGCGCTCCAGCACCTCGAGCGTCGCCTGCAGCTGCTGCGGCTGGTTGACCGCCCAGTCCTTCTGCGGGGCCAGGCGCACCCGTGCGCCGTTGGCACCGCCCCGCATGTCGGAGCCGCGGAACGTGGAGGCCGAAGCCCAGGCCGACGACACGAGTTGCGCCACCGACAGGCCCGAGGCCTGCAGTTGCTGCTTCAGCCGTTCGACGTCCTGCACGTCGACCAGCGCATGGTCGAGCGCGGGGATCGGGTCTTGCCAGATCAGCGGCTCGGCCGGCACGTCGGGGCCCAGGTAACGCGCGCGCGGGCCCATGTCGCGATGGGTCAGCTTGAACCAGGCGCGCGCGAAGGCGTCGGCGAACTGCTCGGGGTGGGCCAGGAAGCGGCGCGAGATCTTCTCGTAGGCCGGGTCGACGCGCAGCGCGATGTCGGTCGTCAGCATGGTCGGCGCCAGGCGCTGGGCCGGGTCGTGCGCATGCGGGATGGTGCCGGCACCCGCGCCGCCCTGCGCGATCCACTGGTGCGCGCCGGCGGGGCTCTTCGTCAGCTCCCATTCGAAGCCGAACAGGTTCTCGAAGTAGTTGTTGCTCCACTTCGTCGGGGTGGTGGTCCAGGTCACCTCCAGCCCGCTGGTGATGGTGTCGGCGCCCTTGCCCGTGCCGTGGCGGTTGTGCCAGCCAAAGCCTTGGGCTTCGACGCCGGCCGCCTCGGGCTCGTCGGCCACGTTCGACGCCGGCGCGGCGCCGTGGGTCTTGCCGAAGGTGTGGCCGCCGGCGATCAGCGCGACGGTTTCTTCGTCGTCCATCGCCATGCGGCCGAAGGTTTCGCGGATGTCGCGCGCGGAGGCCAGCGGATCGGGGTTGCCATCCGGGCCTTCGGGGTTCACGTAGATCAGCCCCATCTGCACGGCGGCCAGCGGATGCTCCAGGTCGCGGGTGTGCAGGTCGCCGTCGGCATCGTCGTCCGACACCAGCACGCCACCCGGCTTGTCAACGCCGGCCGAGCCGCGCGCGTAACGCAGGTCGCTTTCGAGCCACTTCGTCTCGCGGCCCCAGTACACATCCTGGTCGGGCTCCCAGACGTCGGCGCGCCCGCCGGCAAAGCCGAAGGTCTTGAAGCCCATCGTTTCCAGCGCCACGTTGCCGGCGAGGATCATCAGGTCGGCCCACGAGATCTTCTCGCCGTACTTCTGCTTGATCGGCCACAACAGGCGCCTGGCCTTGTCGAGGTTGACGTTGTCGGGCCAGCTGTTGAGCGGCGCAAAGCGCTGCTGCCCGCGGCCCGCACCGCCGCGGCCGTCGCCGATGCGGTAGGTGCCCGCGCTGTGCCAGGCCATGCGGACGAAAAGCGGCCCGTAATGGCCGAAGTCGGCCGGCCACCAGTCCTGCGAGTCGGTCATCAGGGCCGCGAGGTCACACTTGAGCGCCGCGAGGTCGAGCTGCGCAAAGGCCTGGGCGTAGTCGAAGTCGCTGCCCATTGGGTCCGACTTGGCCGAGTGCTGGTGCAGCAGATCGACACGCAGCTGCGTCGGCCACCACT
>JAABTC010000007.1 GCA_011390055.1 Burkholderiales bacterium
GCACGCTATGCGCGCGAAAGCGCGGCCTGCTCACGCATCGCCGAGCACGGCGCACGCGCCAATTGCCTCAGCGAAGCCAGCACGCGCCTGGCTGCGACCCAACCGCCCGCGCCGGGAGAGAGCCCGGACGTGCTGCGCCAGAACGCCTTGCGACGCTGCGAAGCATTGCCCGACGGGCAACGCACGGACTGCATCTCGCGCATGCAAGGCCAGGGCACCGTCAGCGGCAGCGTCGAAGGCGGCGGCGTGCTGCGCGAACTGGTCACGCGCGAAGTCGGCGTGGCACCGAAGGCAGCGTCCGCGCCCTGACCCGCCCGCTCACCCATCCCGCTGGCTAGGCGTTGGCGGAGCGCGGGAAGCGAGCGCATAACATCGGTTCGCCCTCGGAACCGACATGCCTGCATCCCAAGACAAGACCTCCAGCACCCTTGTGACGCTGCCGAACGGCGTTCGTGTGGTGGCGATGCCGATGCCGCATCGGCAAACCGCCGCCATCAGCGTGTTCGTGCGCACCGGCAGTGCGCACGAATCGGCGGCCGAGAACGGCATCAGCCACGTGATCGAGCACATGGCCTTCAAGGGCACCGCCCGCCGCACTGTGCGGCGCATCAACCTGGATGCCGAACGCCTGGGTGCCGAGGTCAATGCCCACACCGACAAGGACCACACCGCGTACCAGATCCGCGGGCTGGGCCAGCACGCAGAGCAGTTCATCGAGATGCTCGGCGACATCGTCCTGGCGCCCACCTTTCCCGCCGACGAGCTCGAGCGCGAGCGCCAGGTCCTGTTGCAGGAGTTCGCAGAAGACGAGGACGACCCGGTCTCCACCGGCTTCAAGCTGCTCGACCGCGCCTGCTACGGCCTGCACCCGGTCGCCCAGCCGGTGATCGGCAGCCGGCGCAACATCGAACGCTTCGAGCGGCCGCACCTGGTGCGCTACGTCGAGCGCCAGTACAGCGGATGCAACCTGATCGTCGGCGCCGCCGGTGCGATCGACGTCGACGGGATCGTGACGGCCGCGGAGCGCGTGTTCGGCGCGATGCCCCGGGGTGCACCCAACCTGGTGGCCTTGCCGCGCTACGTCGGCGCGATCAAGTCGCGCGCCTTGCCCGGCAGCAGCCAGACCCATGTGGTGATCGGTTTTCCGATCGCTTCGCTGCGCGACGACGACGCGGCCTTCCAGGTGGCCGCCACGGTCTTCGGCGACGGCATGAGTTCGCCACTGCTGTCACGCGTGAGAGAAGAGCGCGGCCTGGCCTACCACGCGTCGTGCGTTGCCGACCAGTTCGACATGTGCGGCCAGCTGGTGATCGAGGCCTCGACGGCGCCAGCCCAGTTCGATGAATTGCTGGTCGAGATACGTCATCTTCTGCGGGCCCAGGTGGAGGCCACCGACCCGGTCGACCTCGAACGCGCACGCAACCAGATCGCGGTGCGCCGATTGCACGATGCCGAGAAGCCGCTGCGCCGGCTGGAAGATGCGGCGCTCGAGGTCTTCGTGCACGGCCGTCTGCGCACGCCCGAGGAAACGCTCGCCCACCTGCACGCCGTGGGGGCCGATGCGGTGCGTGGAGCCTTCGAGAGCATGCTTGCGGCGGGGCCGGCGGCCGCGATCGTCGGCAGCGTGCGCCGCGGCGCGGGTGACCGTGCACGTGAAATCCTCACGGCGATATAGTTCGCGCGGGGCCAACGGGGCCCGCTTTGGAAGGACCCAACCACCATGAAGAAATTGCTGCTGATTGCCGTGCTGGCGAGCGCCTCGGGCCTGGCCCTGGCCAACTCCTGCCCGGCCGAAATGAAGGCCATCGATGCCAAGATGGGCACGGCCAAGCTGTCGGACGCCGACACGGCCAAGGTCAAGAAATTGCGCGCCGATGGCGAGGCCTCGCACAAGGCCGGCAAGCACGACGAGTCGATGAAGTCGCTCGCCGAGGCGAAGAAGCTGCTCGGGATCTGAGTCCGATCCGCACCAGCTTCGTCAGCGACGGCGCACCCACCGGGTCGCGCCGTCGCTGCGCACGGGCTACTTGCCCACGCCTTCCAGCCCTGGCTTGCCCAGCCAGCGCGCGGGTCGGTGTTCGGACGACCTGCCCCACAAGCCCAGCACCACCTGCAGCGCCATCGCAAGGGCGCCGACGATGAACACCACGTCGCCGAAGGTGCGCACCCACCGCAGGTTCTGAAGCAGCGGCTGCTGCATGAACTCCTCACTGCGCGCGTACCAGAGGCCCTGGCTGACGCTGGCATGGAACTGCAGGATCCCGATCGGCAGCAAGCTCGTGAAGATCATCAGCACCAGGCCGGCGTTGAGGCCCCAGAAGGCGGTCTTCATCAGCGGCGTGCTGAACTGGTGATCAGGACGCAGGTAGCGCAGCACCAGCAGCGTGAAGCCCAGCGCGAGGAAGCCGTACACCCCGAACAGCGCGGCATGGGCGTGCACCGGTGTGGTGTTCAGCCCCTGCACGTAGTACAGGGAGATGGGCGGGTTGATCATGAAGCCGAACACGCCGGCGCCCAGCATGTTCCAGAACGCCACGGCGACGAAGCACATCAGCGGCCACTTCAGGTTGTCCATCCACGGTGCGCGCTCCTTGAGCCGCCAGTTCTCCCAAGCCTCGTGGCCCAACACGATCAGCGGCACCACTTCGAGGGCACTGAAGCTGGCGCCGATCGCCATCACCGGGGTGGTGGTGCCGGCGAAGTACATGTGGTGGAAGGTGCCAGGGATGCCGCCGAGCATGAACAGCGACGCCGAGGCCAGGCTCGCGGCGGTGGCCATGCGAACCGAGACCAGGCCGAGCGCCGAGAAGATGAAGGCCAGCGCGGTGGTGGCGAAGACTTCGAAGAAGCCTTCGACCCAGAGATGGACCACCCACCAGCGCCAGTACTCCATCACCGAGAGGTGGGTGCGCTCGCCGTAGAACAGGCCGGCGCCGTAGAACAGGCCGATGGCACCGACCGACGCGGTGAGCAGCGCCAGCAGGTTCTTGTCGCCGCCCTTCTTCAGCAGTGCGGGCACCACGCCTCGCAACATCAGCACCAGCCACAGCAGGATGCCGATGTACTTGCCGATCTGCCACAGGCGCCCCAGGTCCACGTACTCGTAGCCCTGGTGGCCGAGCCAGAAATTCCATTCGGGCGGCATCACCTGCGCGATGGCCAGGTAGTTGCCGATGAAGGAGCCCACCACCACCGCGACCAGCGCCCAGAACAGGACATCGACCCCGATCTTCTGGAACTTGGGGTCCTTGCCACCGTTGATCAACGGCGCCAGAAAGAGGCCCGCGGCGAGGAAGCCGGTGGCGATCCAGAACAGCGCGGACTGGATGTGCCACGTGCGCGTGAGTGCGTAGGGAAACCAGCGCGAGACATCGATGCCGTAGAACTGTTGCCCCTCGACGGTGTAGTGCGCCGTGAAGCCACCGACGAACACCTGGAAGATGAACAAGGCAACGACGAGGAACAGGTACTTGCCGAGGCCGCGCTGCGACGGTGTCAGTGCAAAGGCGGCCAGGGGGTCGCTGGCAGCCGGCGCCGGCAATGGCTCGTCGTGGTTACGCAGAAAGGCCCAGGCCCAGACGAGAAAACCCACGCCCGCCAGCAGCACGACGATGCTGGCGATGGACCAGACGATGTTCTCGGCACTGGGCTGGTTGCCGATCAGCGGCTCGTGCGGCCAGTTGTTGGTGTAGGTGACTTTCTGGCCCGGGCGCTCGGTGGCGGCAGCCCATGCCGTCCAGAAGAAGAACTGCGTCATCTGCCGGCGCCGCTCGGCGCTGGGCAGCGTGTTTTCCTTCATCGCAAAGTGCTTGCGGCTCGGCTGCAGCGCGGGGGCGTCGGAGAACAGCAGGTCGTAGTAACCGGCTGTCTGCGCAACCGCCTCGGCGCGCCGGGAGGACAGCTTCAGCACGCCCGCCTCGTCGACACGGTTGCCTCGGTACTCGGCGCGCAGTTGCTCGCGCAGGGCGGCCTGCGCTGGCCCGTCGAGCGCGTCGTACGGCTTGCCCTGCGTTTCGCGCGCGGCCAGCTCGAGCCAGGCGCTCAACTCACGGTGCAGCCAGTCGGCCGTCCAGTCCGGGGCCTGGTACGCGCCGTGGCCCCAGATGGAGCCGAGCTGCATGCCACCGACGGACTGCCAAGCCGTCTGCCCGTCGAGGATGCCCTCGCGGTCGAACAGCACCTTGCCATGCTCGCTGGTGACTTGCGCTGGAATCGGTGGCGCCTGGCGGTAGACCTCGACGCCGTAGTAACCCAGCAGCGAGAAGGTGACGATCATCACGCCGATCAGCGTGAACCAAAGTTTCTTGTAGGGGCCCATGATGTGTTCCGTTGGGTCAGACCACCGCTGCCGGCGCGAAGCGCTCGAACAGGATGTTGTTTTCGGTGTGGATGTGCGCCATCAGGTCCTGGCGGAGGGTGCGCAGGCCGGCGTAAAGTGCACGCCAGGTGGTGCAGGCCCCGCGCGGCGGCGTGATGCCGTCGGTCAGCTCTTCGATCCGGCGCAGCGCGACGCCGTGCATGTCGTGCTCGCCGCGCAACACCGTGATCGAAGCGCTGGCCTGTGTGCCCAGGCCTTGCGCGATCATGGGGAACAGCACGTCTTCTTCCTTGCGCATGTGGCTCTCCAGCTCCTGCGCCATCGCGGCGAGGCGGTCGGCCAGGCCGTGCGGGCAGTCTGCGCGCTCGCCGTGCACCTGTTCGACGCGGCGTGCCAGGCGGATCAGTTCAGGCAGCTGCTCGCGATGCACCGCGTGGTACCGCACGAGCAGATGGTCCACCAATTCCTGCGAGCCGGCGCCGCTCCAGTCGAACTCGCCGCTGGCCGTCGCTCGGCCTTCCAGCACGCGAAGTTCGGCGACGATCGGCGCCGGGTCCAGGCCCGCCTTGGCGGTGGCCGAGCGCAGCGAGTGGTTCCCGCCACAGCAGAAATCCAGGCGGTGGGCATCGAACACGCGCGTCGCGCCGGCGATCCGCCGCGCCAGCTGGCCCAGCGATTGGTCGATGATCTCCATTGGGTGCTCCTGTGCAAAAGAGGTGCGTCGGGTCTAGAGCGCGCCGGCCTTGTAGACGCCCGGCACGGGATCACCGGTGACCTCGAGCACGCCGACCGCGCCCTTGCCGGCGCGCGACAGCGCGTGGTCCACCAGCAGGTAGCTGCCCGGGTGCTGCACCTGGAACTCGACGATCGTCGCCCCGCCCGGGGCGACCAGCGTGGTCTGCACGTCGTGCTTGCGGCCGGTGAAAGAGCCCTCGCTGTAGACGGTGTCGAAAATCTCGCCGATGACGTGGAACGAAGAGATCTTGTTCGGGCCGCCCACGCCGAAGTAGATGCGCACCTTGTCGCCCACCTTGGCCTGCAGCTTGTGCGTCTTGCTCAAGGCACCGACTGCGCCATTGAAGACGTAGTAATCCGGCAGCTCGTTGGACATCTTCTCGAGGTCCGCCTCCTGGTGGCCCTTGGCGCCGTGCGGCCGACCGGTGTACATCTCGCCCTGCATCACGTAGTACTCGCGGTCGACGGGGGCCAGGCCGGCTTCGGGCTCGACCAGGATCATTCCGTACATGCCTGCGGCGATGTGCTGCGGCACCAGCGGCGTGGCGCAGTGGTAGACGTACAAGCCGGGGTTGAGCGCCTTGAAGGTGATGGTCTTTTCCTGGCCCGGCGCCACCTGCGTGTGTTCGCCGCCGCCGTGGCCGCCGGTCACGGCGTGCAGGTCGATCGAATGGATCATCTTGCTGTCGCGCGCATTGGCCAGCGTCAGTTGCACGGTGTCGCCCAGGCGCACGCGCAGCATCGGCCCGGGGACCTGGCGGTCGAAGGTCCAGTAGGTGAAGCTGGTGCCGTCGTCGAGCTTGCCGGGGAGTTCAACGGTCTCCATGCGGTACTTCAGCGTCTGCGGCGCCCGCGCGGCAATCGGCGCCGGCACCGAGGCCGGGTTGCCCACGATGCTGACGGCCGAGGGATCGGCTGCGCGCTGCGGCACCGGCGCGGGCGTGTAGAGCGCCAGTGCGGAGGCGCTGGAATCGTGGCCTGCGGCGGGCAGGCCTGCCGCCTGCGACGGCCCGGTCACCTGCAGCTGGCCTTCCATGCCGATCTGGCGATGCCCGGGGATGGAGCAGAAGTAGGTGAAGGTGCCCGAGCGCGGCACCTTGAACCGCAGCGTGGTCTTGCCCGTCGCGGCGCTGAACTTGGCCGAGGCCACGTTCAACTCCGGAATCACGAGGTCGTGCTCTGCCCCTTCGCCGCTGGACAGCACGATTTCGACGGTGTCGCCTGCGTTCGCCGTCAGTGCGGGATTGACGCGCCCCTTGTCATCGATGAAGACCATCTTGCCGTCGACGATGTTGGTGTGCAGGTCGTAGCGGCGCACGGCGGCGGGCGCGGTCGCTGCAGCTCGCGCTGCAGCGGCCTGCGTGGGTGGCTTGGACGTCTGCCCCTGCAGCGGCAGCGCGGTGGCAAGCAAGCAAAGGGCGGCGGCGGTGGCGCCGAGCGCAAAGGTGCTGTTCATGTGGCTCTCCTGGCCTTCGTGCCGATATGGCACTGGAGTCATTGCGAATCGCGTGCCAACAAAAAATGTGAGACCGGACAAGCACTTGCGCAAACGATGGTGATTTCAACCCGCCATAAAATGGTTGGATGTACCATCGAGGGTCGAAATGACCATCACTGCGATCCACCTCCTCCTGCTTACCGACCTGGTGGCCGACCTGCCCGTGGCCGTGAGACTTCAGCGTCTGGTGGCCAGCCTGCGGGCGCATTTCGGTTGCGGGGCCGTGGCGCTGCTGAAACTGGAAGAGGAACAGCTGCGTCCGGTGGCCGTCGAAGGACTCGTCGACGACGCGCTGGGGCGGCGCTTCGCCATGAAGGACCATCCGCGCCTGGCGGCGATCGTGCAGCGGCGCGGCGTGACCTGCTTCGATCACGACAGCGCGCTGCCCGACCCTTATGACGGCCTGGTCGTCGGGCGCGTCGGCGAACCTTTGGCGGTGCACGACTGCATGGGCATGGCGCTCGACGTCGAGGGCGAGCGTTGGGGCGTCATCACGCTGGACGCGCTGGAGGTCGGCGCCTTCGATGCGCGGGCACAGGCGCAGTTGGCGCAACTCGCCTGCGCGGTCGAGGCCGCCGTGCGCGTCACCCGTCTCGAAGCCGAGATCCGGGCGCTGCGGTTGTCGGGTGGCGCATTGCCCGCCCGGGGGCCGACGGAGGACAGCGAGATCCTGGGACAGAGCACGGCCATCACCCACCTTCTGCACGAGCTGCAGGTGGTCGCGGATTCCGAGCTTCCCGTGTTGCTCTTGGGCGAGACGGGCGTGGGCAAGGAGTTGTTCGCGCACCGGCTGCATCGCCTGTCACGCCGCGCAGGCAAGCCCCTGGTCCATGTCAACTGCGCCGCACTGCCGGAGTCGCTGGCCGAGAGCGAGCTGTTCGGCCATGCGCGTGGTGCCTTCTCCGGCGCGGTGAACGACCGGCCCGGCCGCTTCGAGGCTGCGGAAGGCGGCACGCTGCTCTTGGACGAGGTGGGCGAGCTACCGCTGTCGATTCAGGCCAAGCTGCTTCGGACCTTGCAGAATGGGGAAATCCAGCGGCTGGGCGCGGACAAGCCACGCCGCGTGGACGTGCGCGTCATCGCCGCGACCAACCGCAGCCTGCGTGAGCACGTGCGCGACGGTACGTTCCGGGCCGACCTGTACCACCGGTTGTCGGTGTACCCGATCGTGATTCCGCCACTGCGTGAGCGCGGCAATGACGTGCTGGTGATCGCCGGCCGATTCCTGGAGCTCAACCGAGCACGGCTCGGGCTGCGCAGCCTGCGACTGTCGGTGGGAGCGGAAGACGCCCTGCTTCACTACGGATGGCCGGGCAACGTGCGCGAACTCGAGCATGTGATCAGCCGCGCATCGCTCAAGGCGGTGAGCAGGGGGGCGAGCCGCAAGGAGATCGTGACGCTCGACGTCGACATGCTCGACCTGGACAGCGTCGAGATGGCCGCCGCACCGGGTTCGTTGCAGCACCTCGCGGAGCCGACGACCGAGAAGCTGTCGGCACCGGCTTCGCTGCATGAGCTGGTCGAGGCGAGCCAACGGCGCGCGATCCGGCAGGCCCTTGCGATGCACAAGGACAACTGGGCTGCCGCAGCGCGACAGCTCCAGCTCAATGCCAGCAACCTGCACAAGCTGGCGCGACGGCTGGGCATGAAGCCATGACGAGAACGGGCTGTCGCCTCGCCAGCCGTCGACGCCGCTCGCTCAGCCCATGTGCATGCCGCCGTTGCAGCTGAAATCGGCGCCGGTCGAGAAGCCCGAATCCTCGCTCGCCAACCAGGCCACGATCGAGCCGATCTCTTCCGGCTTGCCCAGGCGCTTCACCGGAATCGTCGCGACGATCTTCTCCAGCACCTCGGGCTTGATCGCGCGGACCATGTCGGTGCCGATGTAGCCCGGGCTGACGGTGTTGACCGTGACACCCTTGCTGGCCACCTCCTGCGCCAGGGCCATCGTGAAGCCGTGCATGCCTGCCTTGGCCGCCGAGTAGTTGGTCTGGCCGGCCTGGCCCTTCTCGCCGTTGACCGAGCTGATCTGGACGATGCGGCCCCAGCCCTTCTCGACCATGCCGGGCACGACCTGCTTCGTGACATTGAACATCGAGTTCAGGTTGGTGTCGATGACCGCCTTCCAGTCGTCAGGCGTCATCTTCAGGAACATGCGGTCCCGGGTGATGCCGGCGTTGTTGACCAGCACGTCGATCGTGCCGTGCTCCTCGGTCGCCTTGGTGAACGCGTCGACGGTCGACTGCCAGTCCGCGACGTTGCCGACCGAAGCGTGGAAGGTGTAGCCCTGCTCCTTCTGCTCGGCCAGCCACTTCGCGTGGTCGCGGCTGGGGCCGCAACCCGCGATGACCTTGAAGCCTTCCTTGTGCAAGCGCTGGCAGATCGCGGTACCGATGCCACCCATGCCGCCTGTCACGTATGCCAGTTTCTGTGCCACTTGATGCTCCTTGAGTTACTCGACGGAAAGAAGCGGCGAAGCCGCAACGGGGGTGATCAACTCTACCGCTCGACGGTCAGCGCCACACCCATGCCACCCCCAATACACAAGGAGGCGATTCCCTTCCTGGCATTGCGGCGCTGCATCTCGTGCAGCAAGGTGACCAGGATGCGGCAGCCCGAGGCGCCGATCGGGTGGCCGATCGCGATCGCGCCGCCGTTGACGTTGACCTTGCTGGTGTCCCAGCCCATTTCCTGGTGCACCGCACAGGCCTGGGCCGCGAAGGCCTCGTTGATCTCGAGCAGGTCGAGGTCGGTGGCCTTCCAGCCGGCGCGCTCGAGCGCCCGGCGCGACGCCGGCACCGGACCCATGCCCATCGTCGCCGGGTCCAGGCCCGCGCTGGCGTAGGAAGCGATGCGGGCCAGCGGCGTCAGGCCCAACTGGTCGGCACGCTTGGCCGTCATCACGACGACCCCGGCGGCGCCGTCGTTCAGGCCCGAGGCGTTGCCCGCGGTCACGCTGCCGGCCTTGTCGAAGGCCGGTCGCAGCCCGGCCAGCACCTCGGCGGTGGTCTTGCGGTTCACGAACTCGTCGGTGGCAAAGACGATCGGGTCGCCTTTCTTCTGGGCGATCGAGAAGGGCACGATCTCGTCCTTGAAACGCCCCGCGTCTTGCGCCGCCGCCGCCTTCTGCTGCGAGGCCAGCGCCAGTGCATCCTGCGCCTCGCGGCCGATCTTGTACTCCTTGGCCACGTTCTCGGCGGTGATGCCCATGTGGTACTGGTTGTAGACGTCCCACAGGCCGTCGACGATCATCGTGTCGACCAACTTCCAGTCGCCCATGCGAACGCCGTCGCGCGAGCCCGGCAGCACGTGCGGGGCCAGGCTCATGCTCTCCTGGCCGCCCGCGATCACGATGTCGGAATCGCCGTCGCGGATGGCCTGGGCCGCCAGCATCACGGCCTTCAGGCCCGAGCCGCAGACCTTGTTGATCGTCATCGCCGGCACCGCCTTCGGCAGCCCCGACTTGATGACCGCCTGGCGCGCCGGGTTCTGGCCGGCGCCGGCCGTCAGCACCTGCCCCAGGATGACCTCGTTGATCTGGTCGCCGGCCAACTTGGCGCGCTTCAGCAGATCGACGATGACGGCCGCGCCCAGATCGACTGCGGTGGTCTTGGCCAGGGTGCCGCCGAACTTACCGACCGCGGTGCGGGCGGCGGCGACAATGACGATGTCGGTGCTCATGCAATGTTCCTCTTCGGTGAATGAATCTCAGGCTTTGGCCTTGACATAACGCCCTGGAGCCGGCTCGATGGCCTTGTGTGTGCGGTCGCCGTAGCCCTTGGGTGCGGCCACCATCTTGCCGGCGTGAGGCTTGAGCCACGCGGCCCAGTCGCCCCACCAGCTGCCCGGGACTTCCTGGGCGCTGTCGAGCCAGTCCTTCGCGGTGCCCCCCAGCTTGCCGCCAACCCAGTGGCTGCGCTTCTTGGCTTGGGGCGGGTTGATGACCCCGGCGATATGGCCCGAGGCACCGAGCACGAAGCGGGCCTTGCCCGACAGGATCTTCGTGCTCTCGAAAGCGGCCATCCAAGGCACGATGTGGTCTTCGCGCGAACCGTACACGTAGACCGGCGCCTTGATCTTGCCCAGGTCGACTTTTTCGCCGCAGACCTCGAGCTTGCCCGGCATGCGAAGTTCGTTCTGCAGGTAGGTGTGGCGCAGGTACCAGCAGAAGAAGGGCCCGGGCAGGTTGGTCGAGTCGCTGTTCCAGTACAGCAGGTCGAAGGGCGGCGGCTTGTCGCCCTTGAGGTAGTTGCCCACGACATAGTTCCAGACCAGGTCGTTTGGGCGCAGGAAGCTGAAGGTGGTGGCGAGTTCCTGGCCCTTGAGCAGGCCGGGTCCGGCGGGTGCCTGTTGGCCGAGCGTCATTTCGCGCAGTTGCACGCCGGGCTCGTCGATGAACAGGTCGAGCACCCCGGTGTCGGCAAAGTCGAGCAAGGTCGTCAGCAGGGTGAGACTCGCGGCAGGCTGCTCGCCCCGCGCGGCCAGCACCGCCAGCGCCGTGGAGAGGATCGTGCCGCCAACGCAAAAGCCGAGCATGTCGATCGTCTTCTGGCCGCTGATGGCCTGCACTTCGCGGATCGCGCGGATGGCGGCTTGCTCGATGTAATCGTCCCAGGTCTTGTCGGCCATCGACGCATCCGGGTTGCGCCAGCTGAGGACGAAGGTGCGATGGCCTTGGGCGACGGTGTAGCGGATCACCGAGTTGTCGGGCTGCAGGTCGAGGATGTAGTACTTGTTGATGCAGGGCGGCACGAACAGCATCGGCCTTTCGTGCACCTTGGCGGTCAGCGGCTTGTACTCGAGCAGCTGGAACAGCTCGTTCTCAAAGACCACCGCGCCTTCGCTGGTGGCCACGTTGCGGCCGACCTCGAACACGCTTTCGTCGGTCTGCGACACGTGGCCCTGCTGGATGTCGTGCCACAGCTGCTTCATGCCCAGCGCGATGCTCTCGCCCTGGCTTTCGAGCGCCTTGCGTTGGGCCTCGGGGTTGAGGGCCAGGTAATTGCTCGGGCTGGCGGCATCGACCCACTGCTGAACCGCGAAACGGATGCGGCCCTTGGTTTTCGGGTCGGCCTGCACCGCGTCGGCCATCTTCATCAGCGTGCGCGCGTTGAGCAGGTAGGTCTGCGCGGCCATGGCGGCAGCCGGGTTGCTGGCCCAGTCGCTGGCGGCGAAGCGGCGGTCGCCGAGCGTCGCGGGCCCGGGCTTGGCCAGGCGTTCGACCGCCGTGTTCCACAGCTCGGTGGCGTCCTTCAGGTAGTCGGCCTGCAGCGAGGTCAGCGCCGTCACCGGCATCGACAGGCCCTGCATCGACTTCCAGATCTCGCCGACCGCATGCCCGAAGGCGTTGGCCGGATCGGCTTGCGCCTGGCTGGTGGGGGGTGTGCTCATCGCCGACTTGTCTCCTTGGGCCCATCAGGCCCTGCATTGTCGTGAACAATAGCGCCCAGCGTGCTCCGGTGCGACCCCCAATTGTCGCGAGCCGCTTCCATCACCGAAAGACGTGGGAAGACCTGATCGTGCTGTACCTGGTGGCCATCGGCTGGATGTACGTGGTGCTGATGATGACCGTGGCCGAGGCGGTCGCGCCGAATGGTACGCTGCTCGGCGCGGTGCTGATCTTCGTGTTTTACGGTGTGCTCCCGCTCAGCCTGTTGTTGTACCTTCTGGGCACACCGTCGCGACGCCGGGCGCTGCGTGCCACCGAGGCCCGGGAGGCGCAGCAAGCGCTGGCCGCCGAACAGGCGGGCGGATCAGGCCTCGAGCCAGACGGCGGCGGCCATGCGGCCGGTGACGCCGTCGCGCCGAAACGAGAAGAAGCGTGACGCATCTTCGACGGTACACAGCTCGCCGCCACTGACCCAGCGCAAACCGGCGGCGCGCAAGCGGTCGCCGGCCAGCCCCGGCAGGTCGGCCAGCCAGCGCAGCGTGCCATCGGCGCGGCGCCGTTCGACCAAGCGCGGCCCGCCGCCGAAGGCCTCGACGACGTCGGCCCCCACCTCGAAGTGTCGCGGCCCGATGGCGGGGCCGAGCCAGGCCCAGAGCTCGCCCGCATCGCAGTCCGCCGCGGCGCACAGCCCATCCACCGTGGCCTCGAGCACGCCGGCCGCCAGCCCGCGCCAACCGGCGTGCGCGGCCGCCACACCCCGCCCGCCCGGGGCAGCGAACAGCACCGGCAGGCAGTCGGCGACCATCACGGTGCAAGCCACGCCGGGCTCGGTCGTCAGCGCGGCATCGGCCTCAGGCAGCAGCGACGCGGCGTCGTCGCCCGCGCGCAGCCGCAGCACCCGCGTCCCGTGCACCTGCGACAGCCACACCGGCCGCGCACCGCCGAGCGCCGCGGTGAAGCGCCGCCGGTTCTCGGCGACCGCCGCCGCGTCGTCACCCGCCGATCGACCCAGGTTCAAGCTGTCGAACGGCGACGCACTCACGCCACCGGCGCGCGTGCTCATCAGCGCGCGCACCTGCTCCGGCGCCGGCCAGGCAGGGATCAGCGCCGAGTCCAGCGCCAATTCATTCACCACCCCACCAGGCCCACCCAGACCGTGAAGCGCGATGCAAACCAAACTTCCCGCCACGGATCCGGCTCCGCCGGTCCGTAGGCGGACGGCCCCCCTGGGGGGTAGCGAGCGGAGCGAACTTGGGGGCTCACGTCACGCATCGGGACAGTTCTCGGGCCGCGTCTGCTCGAACGCGTCCAGCGCCATGCAGGCCTCGAACACGCGCATCACGGTCGGCACATGGTCCAGGCGGCAGTCGAAGCGCCGCGCGTTGAAGATCTGTGGCACCAGGCACAGGTCGGCCATGCCCGGGCTGTCGCCATGGCAGTAGCGCCCGCCGCGCGGGTCGCCGGCGAGTTGCCGTTCGACGGTTTCCAGGCCCGTCTCGACCCAGTGCCGGTACCAGCGATTCTTGTCGTCGTCGCTGAGCTTCAGGTCGTGCACCAGGTAGCGCAGCACACGCAGGTTGTTCAGCGGGTGGATTTCGCAGGCGATGTCCAGCGCCAGCGCCCGCACACGGGCGCGGCCGGCCGCGTCGCGCGGCAGCAGCGGCGGCTCGGGATGCATCTCCTCGAGGTACTCGACGATCGCCAGCGACTGCGTCAGCACGGTGTCGCCGTCCTTTAGCAAGGGCACCAGCCGCGCGGCGGACACCGCAGCATACGACTCCTTGAACTGTTCGTTCTGGTTCAGGTGGACCGGCTGGTAGGCGTACTCCAGACCCTTCAGTGCCAGCGCGATGCGCACCCGGTACGAAGCCGATGAACGGAAGTAGTTGTAGAGCTCCATGGCCCCTCCTTTCAGCGCAGCGTGACTTTCAAGCTGCCCAGGCCCTCGACCGCGCCCACCATCGAATCACCCGCCACGACGGCACCGACGCCGGCCGGCGTGCCGGTGAAGACCAGGTCGCCCGGCGCCAGCGCCCAGGCCGCGCTCAGGTGCTCGAGGATCTCGCCGACGCTCCAGATCAGTTGGCCCAGGTCACCCGACTGCCGCGGCTGGCCATTCACCGACAGCGTGATCGCACCGCGGTTCAGCTCGCCGGTGGCAGCCTTCGGGTGGATCGGCCCGATCGGGGCCGATTGGTCGAAGCCCTTGCCGATGCACCAGGGGCGGCCCTGCTTCTTCATCTCGCCCTGCAGGTCGCGCCGCGTCATGTCCAGCCCGATGGCATAACCGTAGATGTGCCGGGCCGCATCGGCCGCGGCGATGTTGCGCCCGCCGGTGCCGATGGCCACCACCAGCTCGATCTCGTGGTGCAGGCTCTGCGTCAGCGTCGGGTAGTCGACCAGGCCGGTCTGGCCGTCGGCCACCGGCACCACCGCATCGGCCGGCTTCATGAAGAAGAACGGCGGCTCGCGGCCGGTGAAACCCATCTCCTGCGCATGCTCGACGTAGTTGCGGCCGACGCAGTAGATGCGACGCACGGGGAACACGCCGCCGCCCACGACGGGAACCAGGGGCACGGCGGGCATCGGGATCACGGCATTCATCGGCAGGCTCCTCGCCAGGATGGCGTCGCCCGATGATGCCACCGCTAAACTGGCTGCCATGTTGCTGAGCGAACGCGAGCGCATCCGCCATTGCCGTGCCTGCGGAACCCTGGTCGCCTACCAGGTGCCGGCCGACGACAACCGCGAGCGCGCCGTCTGCCCGGCTTGCGCGACGATCCACTACGAGAACCCGCTGAACGTCGTCGGCACCGTGCCAGTCTGGGGCGAGCAGGTGCTGCTGTGCCGTCGCGCGATCGAGCCGCGGCGCGGTTTTTGGACCCTGCCGGCGGGTTTTCTCGAACTCGGCGAAAGCACGGCCGAAGGCGCAGTGCGCGAGACGGTCGAGGAGGCCGGAGCGCAGATCGAACTCGGCGCGCTGTTTGCGGTGCTGGATGTGGCGCGCGTGGGCCAGTTGCACCTGTTCTACCTCGCGACGATGACCTCGCCCGCGCTCGACCCGGGCAGTGAAACGCTGGAGGCGCGTCTGTTCAGCGAGGACGAGATACCCTGGGACGAGATTGCTTTCCGTACCGTGCGGGAAACGCTGCGCCACTTCTTCGAGGACCGGCGCCGCGGCGACTTCCGCGTGCACCAGGCTGAGATCGGTTGACGCTTGCAGGCCGCAGGCGTGCCGCGCTGGCACGCCTGCGCGGACGACTCACTTTCGCTGCGGCGGCAGGTCGGTGCACGAGCCGTGCGCGACCTCGGCGGCCATGCCGATCGATTCGCCGAGCGTCGGATGCGGGTGGATCGTCTTGCCGATGTCGACCGCGTCGGCGCCCATCTCGATGGCCAGCGCCACTTCGCCGATCATGTCGCCGGCATGGGTGCCGACGATGCCGCCGCCGACGATGCGGTGGCTGGCTTCGTCGAACAGCAGCTTGGTGAAGCCTTCGTCGCGACCGTTGGCGATCGCGCGGCCCGAGGCGCTCCAGGGGAACAGGCCCTTCTTGACCTTGATGCCCTGAGCCTTGGCTTCGTCCTCGGTCAACCCGACCCACGCAACCTCGGGGTCGGTGTAGGCCACGCTCGGAATCACGCGGGCGTCGAAGCGGGCCTTGGTGTCGCCCGCCGCGACCTCGGCCGCCACATGGGCCTCGTGCACCGCCTTGTGCGCCAGCATCGGCTGGCCGACGATGTCGCCGATGGCAAAGATGTGCGGCACGTTGGTTCGCATCTGCACGTCGACCGGGATGAAGCCGCGTTCGCCGACCACCACCCCCGCCTTGTCGGCGCCGATCTTCTTGCCGTTGGGCACGCGGCCAACGGCCTGCAGCACCAGGTCGTAACGCACCGCATCGGCAGGCGCGCCCTCGCCTTCGAAGGTCACCCAGATGCCGTCGGACTTGGCTTCGGCACCGACCGTCTTGGTCTTCAACATGATCTTGTCGAAGCGCGGCGCGTTCATCTTCTGCCAGACCTTCACCAGGTCGCGGTCGGCGCCCTGCATCAGGCCATCGAGCATTTCGACGACGTCCAGGCGCGCGCCGAGCGTCGAGTAGACCGTGGCCATCTCGAGGCCGATGATGCCGCCGCCTATGACCAGCATCTTTTCGGGCTTCTGGCGCAGCTCGAGTGCGCCGGTCGAGGTCATCACGCGCGGATCGTCTTTCGGCAAGAAGGGCAGCTTCACTGCTTCGGAACCGGCCGCGATGATCGCGTTCTTGAAGCGGACCGTCTGTGTCTTGCCGTCGACGCCGGCCACTTTCAGGTGATGCGGGTCGACAAATTCACCCAGGCCCGTGACCACCGTGACCTTGCGCATCTTGGCCATCGCCGCCAGGCCGCCGGTGAGCTTGCCGACCACCTTGTTCTTGTGCGCCAGCAGCTTGCCCAGGTCGATCTGCGGCTTGCTGAAACTGACGCCGAGGTCCGCGAAGTGGTTCACCTCGTCCATCACCGCGGCCACGTGCAGCAGGGCCTTGCTCGGGATGCAACCGACGTTCAGGCAGACGCCACCGAGCACCGGGTAGCGCTCGACGAGCACGGTCTTCAGGCCAAGGTCGGCCGCACGGAAGGCCGCCGAGTAACCGCCGGGGCCGGCACCCAACACCAGCACGTCGCAGTCGTGATCGACGGCGCCGGCGTGGCTCGCGGACAGGGGAGCTGCGCCCTTCGATACCTCAGGGCGAACGGTGGTGGGGGCAGCGACCGGTGCCGATGCAGGCGCGGGCGTTGATGCAGGCGCGGGCGTTGATGCCGTTGCGGGCGTTGATGCCGTTGCGGGCGCTGAACCCGTTCGGGCTGAGGTATCGAAGCCCACGTCCGCCGCCGACTCCAGCGTCAGGATCACCGTCCCCTCGTTGACCGTGTCACCGACCTTGACCTTGAGCTCCTTGACGACACCCGCCCGCGCGGAGGGGATCTCCATCGACGCCTTGTCGCTTTCCACGGTGATCAGCGACTGTTCAGCCTTCACCGTGTCGCCGACATTCACCAGCAACTCGATCACCGAGACGTCCTTGACGTCGCCGATGTCGGGCACCTTGATCTCGAAACTTGCCATCGGGTTCAGCCTTTCAGTTTGACCTGCATCGCGGCCCGCCGCGTCACAGCAAGACGCGGCGGAAGTCGGCGAGGACTTGGCCGAGGTAGGCGTTGAAGCGTGCCGCCGAGGCGCCGTCGATCACGCGGTGGTCGTACGACAGCGACAAGGGCAGGACCAGCCGCGGCTGGAAGGCCGCGCCGTCCCAGACCGGCTTCATCGTGCTCTTCGACAGGCCGAGGATCGCCACCTCCG
>JAABTC010000070.1 GCA_011390055.1 Burkholderiales bacterium
CGTGCGGAGCTGCGCTACAACTCGGAGTGGAGCGACCCGCTCGGCGCGCGCGGGATGATCGCGCTGGCCGCGAAGTACACCGTGGCCCGCATGATGGAACGCGACGACTTCGCCAAGCGTTTCGCTGCCGGCACGCCCATCAGCGTGCACGAGTTTCTCTACCCACTCATGCAGGGCCACGACTCGGTCGCACTGCGCAGTGACCTTGAACTCGGCGGCACCGACCAGAAGTTCAATCTGCTGATGGGGCGTCACCTGCAGAGCGAAGCCGGCATGGAGCCTCAGTGCATTCTCACCATGCCCTTGCTCGAGGGCCTGGACGGCGTCGAGAAGATGTCGAAGTCGAAGAACAACTACGTCGGCATCAGCGAGCCGCCGAACACCATGTACGCCAAGCTGTTGTCGATCGACGACACGTTGATGTGGAAGTACTACAACCTGCTGTCGTTCCGTGCCGCTCCCGACATCGCGGGGCTGCGCGGCGAGGTCGAGGATGGCCGCAACCCGAAGGAAGCCAAGGTCCTGCTGGCGCGCGAGATCACCGCGCGTTTTCACGGCATGGCGGCGGCCGATGCGGCCGAGGTCGATTTTCAGAACCGCTCCCGGGGTGGCGTGCCCGACATCATCGACGAACGCCAACTCAGCGGCGCCCCGATGGCCATCGGGGCGTTGCTGAAGCAAGCCGGGCTCGCGCCCTCGAGCAGCGAAGCGCTGCGCCTGGTGGAGCAGGGGGGCGTGCGCATCGACGGCGACCCGGTCAGCGACAAGGCCTTGCGCCTGGCGCCTGGCTGCTACGTCGTCCAGGTCGGCAAACGCAAGTTCGCTCGCGTCACGCTGACCTGATCCCGCCGGAGGCACCATGCAGGTCGGCGCCTACCTCAAGCTGTCCATCGGGGTGGCGGTCCTGACCATCGCGCTGAAAACGGGCGCGTGGTGGCTCACCGGTTCGGTGGGCCTGCTGTCCGATGCCATGGAGTCGGTGGTCAACCTGCTCGGCGCCACCTTCGCGCTGGCGATGGTGACGATCGCCGCGCGCCCGCCCGACGAAGACCATCCGTTCGGCCACCACAAGGCCGAGTATTTTTCGAGCGGCTTCGAAGGCGGGCTGATCTTCGTGGCCGCGCTGGCCATCGTCTGGGCTGCGGTGCAGCGCCTGCTCTCGCCGCAGCCGATCGAGAGCCTGGGTTGGGGTCTGACGCTTTCGATCGTCAGTTCGGTGCTCAACGGGGCGCTGGCGTGGAGCATGCTGAAGAAGGCGCGCGAACACCGCTCGATGGCCTTGGAGGCGGATGCGCGCCATCTGTTCACCGATGTCTGGACCTCTGCCGGCGTGGTGCTCGGCCTGCTGGCCGTGGCCGCCACCGGTTGGCTCTGGCTCGATCCCGTGGTGGCGATCGCGGTGGCGGCCAATGTGGCGCGGGAAGGCTACGCGCTGGTGCGTCGCTCCGCCGAGGGACTGATGGACGCCGCGGTCGAGCCCGAGATCCAGCGCCGCATCGAGGCCGTGCTCGAAAGCTTTGCCCATCCGAACACGCTGCGCTTCGACCATGTCTCGACCCGGCGCGCGGGCCAGCGCCTGTTCGTCGACCTGCACATGCACATGCCGCCGCAATGGTCGCTGCAGCGTGCCGCAGCGCTGCGCGGCTCGGTGGAGCAGGCGCTGATGAGCGAGGTTGCAGGGCTGCGCGCCACGATCCAGCTCCTGCCGATGGACGTCGAAGCGCACTTCGACGACCTTGCCGAACGCACCCTTTGACGCTGCCTTGCGTCAAAGGGTGCGTTCAGGTGCAGGCCCGCAGGCCGTGATCAGTCCGCGTACTGTCCGGCGGCCTTGATCGCCGGGCCCCACTTGTTGATCTCGGCCTCGACAAACTTCTTGTGCTCGGCGGGGGCCAGGCGGCCGTCCGTCACCACCACCGCGCCGAGCGCTTCCTGGCGCTTGATGAATTCCGGATCCTTCAACGCGTTGCGCAGGGCCGCATTGATCTTGTCGAGCGCAGGCTTGGGCGTGCCCTTGGGCGCGTACAGGCCGTGCCAGATGCTGACGTTGAAGCCCTTCAGCCCGGACGCGTCCAGGGTGGGCAATTTGGCCAGCGCCGGCGTGGTCAGCGGCTTCAGCGTGGTCACCGCAAAGGCCTTGACCTTGCCGCTCTCGATCTGGCTGGTGGTGTTGGTGGTCTGGTCGCACATCAGGTCGACCTGCCCGCCGAGCAGGTCGGTCATGGCCGGCGCGGTGCCCTTGTACGGCACGGTCGTCATGTCAATCTTCACGCTCTGCTGGAACAGCAGGCCGCACAGGTGCGACGCGGCGCCCAGGCCGGCGTTGGCCAGGTTGATCTTGCCTTTGTTGGCCTCCAGCCACTTGACCAGCTCGGCATAGTTGTTCGCCGGCAGCGTGGTGCGGCCGATCAACGTCATCGGCACCTCGTTGACCATGCCGAGGTATTCGAAATCGTCGAGGGTCTTGAAGGGCAAGTTGCGGTACAGACCGGGCGAGGTGGCCATGCCGATGTGGTGCAGCAGCAGTGTGTGGCCGTCGGGGTTCGCCTTGGCCACCTTGCCGGCGCCGAGCGTGCCGCCCGCGCCGCCGACGTTCTCGATCAGGACGGGCTGGTTGTTCAGCCCCTTCCTCAGCACTTCGGCCAGGTCGCGAGCGACCTTGTCGGTGGGGCCGCCGGCGGCGAAAGGCACGACGATCGTGACCGGCTTTTCAGGGTAGTCGGCCCAGACGGAGCCTACGGCGACGAGGGCGGCGGTGGCGATGAGCGAGGTTTTCATGCTTGTCTCCTGCAACAAAAAAAGAGGCCATGGTTGATCGGTTGCATGCTAGGCGCAAGGCGATGTTTCCGCCGGGTGGAAATTACCTAGCTGCGGGCGGGCGGCTCACTGCATCAAGCCCGGCAGCCAAAGGGCCAAACCCTGAAATTCGAGCACGACCGCCAGGGCCACCACCAGGGCCGCCACGAACGGCCACACACCGCGAAAAATCTGGCGCAAGGCAACCTCCCGGAGCATCGCGTTGAGCACGAACAGGTTCATCCCGACCGGTGGCGAGATCAGACCGATCTGCACCACCAGCACGATCAGCACCCCAAACCAAACGGGGTCGAAGCCGAGTTGGATGACAACCGGAAAGAACACCGGGATGGTCAGCAGCACCATCGAAAGCTCTTCCATGATGGTGCCCAGCAGCACGTAGATCAGCATCATCGAGCCCACGACGGCCAGCGGCGGCAGGCCGAGCTCGAGGATCCAGCCTTTCAGATCGCCAGGCAGGCTGGTGAAGTTGACGAAGCTCGCGAACATCATCGCAGCGATCAGGATCGTGAACAGCATGGCGGTGGTGCGGGCGCTGTCCACCAGCACCTGGCCCAGCACGCGCCAGGACAGCTTGCCGCGCAGCAGCGCGAAGAAGAACGCGCCGGCGGCGCCGATGCCCGCGCCTTCGGTGGCCGTGAAGAAACCGCCGTAGATGCCGCCCAGCACCAGCAGCACCAGCAGCGCCACGCCCCAGATGGCCCTGACCGCGGCCCACCGCTCGGGCCAGGGGGTGCGCTCGCCCGCCGGGCCCGCCGTCGGATCGCGCCAGGTGATGACCGCCACGCAGGCCATCATCAGCACGGCACACACCAACCCTGGCAGCACGCCGGCCGCGAACAGCTTGCCGATGTGCGTCTCGGTGACGATGCCGTAGATCACCAGGATGGTGGACGGCGGGATCATGATGCCCAGCGTGCCCCCGGCGGCGATCACGCCGGTCGACAGATGGTCGGCATAGCCGAGCTTCTTCATCGATGGGTACGCCACCTTGCTCATCGTCGCGGCGGTGGCGATCGAGGAGCCGCAGATGGCGCCGAACCCCGCGCAGGCCAGCACGGTGGCGTGGGCCAACCCGCCGCGCAGGTGGCCGACGAAGGCGTAGGCCGCGTGGAACAACTCCTGCGCCAGGCCGGCCCGCGCGACGAAGTTGCCCATCAGGATGAACAGGGGCACCACGCTCAGCGTGTAGGCGAAGCCCGATTCGTAGACCACCTGGGCGGCGTTGGCCGCCGTCGCCGGCCATCCACGCATCAGACCCAGGCCGACGAAACCGACCAGGCCCATGGCAAACGCCAGCGGCACACGCAGCAGCGCCAGCACGAAGATCGCTGCGAAGCCAACCAGGGCCTCGGTCATGCGACGCCGGGGTGGTGGTGCTCGGTCGGCGAGAAGATCAACAGCAAATGGACCACGGCCGTCAGCGCGCACAACACGCTCATCAGGTAGACGAAGGGGCCCTGCGGAATCTTCAGTTGTGCCGTGGTGTCGCCGTATTCCATCATCTGGCCGGCTTTGGCCCACATCAGCCAGGCCACGCCGGCCAGGGCCGCGGCGCACAGCATCTCGACCAGGAAACCCTGCGCGCGTCGGACCCAGCGCTCGAGCAGCGGGTCGAGCGAGTCGAAGACGATGTGCTCGCCATGCAGCGAAACGAGCGGCAGGCCGGCGAAGATCACGACCACCATCAGCATCTCGGTCAGCTCCAGCGAGCCCGGCACCGAGGTGCTGATCGCCTTGCGGCCGGCCACGTCGACGAGCGTGAGCCACATCAGGCTGAACAATGCCGACGCGGCCAGGCCGCCGCACAGCCCTTCGAGGCTGCGCCTGAGGACAGTGCCCGCGATCAACTCACTTTTCCAGCTTCTTGATCTCGGCGCGGAACTCGGCCAGCACCTTCTTCGCATCCTTCAGACCCTTGGCCTCGGCCGCGCTGGCCCAGCGCTCTTCGACCGCCGCGGTCTTGTCCTGCACCGCCTTGACGAAGGCCGGATCGGCGCGCGCGAACTGCACACCGGCCGCCTGCATGAAAGCCATGCCGCGCCGATCGACCTTGTCCCAGCCGCGGCCGAACATCCGCGCTGCGTACTCACCCGAGAGTTCGTCGATCGCCTTCTTGACGTCGGCCGGCTGCTTGTCGAACGTGGCCTGGTTCATCAGGAAGACGAAGGCGGTGTTGTACAGGCCGCCTGGGAAGGCTGTGCCGTGCTTGATGACTTTGTCGATCTTGAACGACTCGACCGACTCGGCGGGAAACAAGGTGCCGTCCATCACGCCGGTCGACAGCAGCTCGTAACTTTCCGGCGCCGGCTTGAGGGTGACGTTCATGCCCAGCGACTTGCTGATCTCGTTGACCATGCCGCCGCCGACGCGAAACTTCAACCCGGCGAGGTCTTCGGCTTGGGTGATCGGCCGCTTGGTGTTGAAGACGATGCCTGGCCCGTGCGTAAACACGGCCAGCACCTTGACACCCTGGTGTTCGGCAGCAATCGCCGGGTATTTGTTGTAAGCGCGCTGGAAGGCCACCGACACGCTCTCGGCCGAGTTGCCCAGGAACGGCACCTCGGCCATCTGGGTCGTGACAAACCGGCCCGGGGTGTAACCCTGGACCGTGTAGGACAAATCGGCCAGGCCGTTGCGCACAGCATCGAAGGTGCCGGGGGGCGCGGCGACGCCGCGCGGCAGGATGTTGCAACGCACCTTGCCCGGCACCTTCTGTTCCAGCGCGGTGCACCACTCCTTTTGCGTCTCCGACAGGATGTGGGCCGGCGGCAGCCACGACGAGACAGTGAGCACCGCCTGGGCCTGGGCGGCGGCGCCGGCGGTCGTCAGGCTCAACAACAGCGCCCAGGGGCGGCAGGCAAACAAACGATTCGACATGGTGTGTCCTGGCAAGGCTTGAAGATGACGCGAGGGCCGGATTGTCCAGGCGCCCGCGGTGTGCCGGGCAGTGGTTTTCCTTGACAGCGAGCGCCCTGGTCGCCTGTGGGATCGATGGCCTGCGCGGTACATCACTTGCAACCGGGCACCCCCGACCAGGGGGAAACCCCAGCCAAGGGGATGCCAGATGCCACGGCTGTCCTTACGATGGCGGCAACGCATCCTGATCGCCTGCCATGTCCATCCCTTCCGACCTCGAATCCGCCCGCCAGGCCCTGCGCGACGCCACGTTCGCCCTCGACGCCGCCGAGGCTGTCGGAGAGCCGGCGGTGCTGAGCCAGATCCTGGCCCATGTCAGCCAATGCCACCGTCGCCTGGGCGCGTTGGCCGAGGCGGTGTGGTACGCCAAGCGCGGTCTGCAGCTCGCGCGCAGCCTTTCGGCGGTGGACGCCAGCGTCGATGCGCTGTGCGGGCTGGCCGAACTCGCACTCGAGCGCGCCGACGTCCTCGAGGCACAAGACGAATCGCGCGGTGCGCACCGCCTGCGCGACACCGCGCGCGACCATGGCTTCGAGGCGGCGCAACTGGCGCTGCGCTCGGCCGACCCGCAGTGGGAGATCACCGTGCTGCTGCGCATCTCGGACCTGTTCGACCGCCTGGGCGACCACGACGACGCGATCGCGCTGCAGTGCCGCGCCGTCGAGCTGATGACACATGCCTCGCGCTCGGCCCTCGAGCCGGCCGTGTCGGCACCCCGCGCCCGAACCTAACGCCGCAGCACCGCCGCGAGTGCGGCGCCGGTGTGGCTGGCCGCGCTGCGCACGACCTGTTCAGGGGTGCCCGCCACGACCACGCGCCCGCCCTGCGATCCGCCCTCGGGGCCCAGGTCGACGACCCAGTCCGCCTCGGCCACGACATCCAGATCGTGCTCGATCACGACCACGCTGTGGCCGCCGTCGACCAGGCGGTGCAACACGCGGATCAGTCGTTCGACGTCGGCCATGTGCAGCCCGACCGTGGGTTCGTCGAGCACATAGAGCGTGTGTGGCGGCTTCTGCCCGCGCCGTGTGATGTCGTCGCGCACCTTGCTGAGCTCGGCCACCAGCTTGATGCGCTGCGCCTCGCCACCGCTCAATGTCGGCGAAGGCTGGCCGAGCGTAAGGTAGCCGAGCCCGACGTCGTGCAACAGCTGCAGCGGATGCGCGATCGACGGCATCGACGCGAAGAACCCCACCGCTTCGTCGACTTCCATGCGCAACACATCGCCGATCGACTTGCCGCGCCAACTCACTGCCAGCGTCTCGGCATTGAAGCGCTGCCCATGGCAGGTGTCGCACGGTACCTTGACGTCGGGCAGGAAGCTCATTTCGATGGTGCGCACCCCCTGGCCCTCGCAATCCGGGCACCGGCCTTCGCCGGTGTTGAAGCTGAAGCGGTTGGGTGCGTAGCCTCGCGCCTTGGCCTCGAGCGTTTCGGCGAAGAGCTTGCGGATGGCGTCCCAGAAACCGATGTAGGTGGCGGGGCAGGAGCGCGGCGTCTTGCCGATCGGGGTCTGGTCGACCTCGAGCACCCGGTCGACCGCCTGCCAGCCCTCGATCGACGTGCAGCCACTGGGGCTCGACTTGCCGCGGCTGCCAACCTTGGCCGCCAGGCTGGCCAGCAGCACCTCACGGGCCAGCGTGCTCTTGCCCGACCCCGAAACGCCGGTGACCGCCACCAGGCGCTGCAGCGGGAACTGCACGTCGATGCCTTGCAGGTTGTGCAGGTCGGCACCCCGCAGCGTCAGCCGACCGGCTGAGGCCTCGATGCTGCGCCGCGCTTTGAGCGGGTGTTTCAGAGGATGCGCCAGAAAGCGGCCGGTCACCGAGTCGGGCTGTGCGGAGAGTGCGGCCACGGTGCCTTGTGCCACCAGCCGGCCGCCACGCTGGCCGGCACCGGGACCGATGTCGATCAGGTGTTCGGCGCGGCGGATCGTGTCTTCGTCGTGCTCGACCACCACCAGCGTGTTGCCCTTGCCGGCCAGGGTGGCCAGGGCATCGAGCAGGATCCGGTTGTCGCGCGGATGCAGGCCGATGGTCGGCTCGTCGAGCACGTAGCACACGCCTTGCAGGTTGCTGCCGAGCTGCGCCGCCAGGCGGATGCGCTGGGCTTCGCCGCCGGACAGCGTCGGGGCTGCACGGTCCAGCGTCAGGTAACCCAGACC
>JAABTC010000071.1 GCA_011390055.1 Burkholderiales bacterium
GGCAACCTGGCGCAGATCGACACGCCCTACCTCACCGAAGGTTCCTCGGGCCTCACCTTCGCCGTCGACCGCTTCAAGGGCTGGCCGCACGGCGGGCATGTGATGCTGGCGCGCGGCGAACGCTCGCGCCTGGCAGATTTCGCGAGCGACGTGCTCTGAGGATCGACCTCTGACCCGCTCGCCCTGAGGTATCGAAGGGCTTGCGCGCGGCCCTTCGATACCTCAGGGCGAACGGGCAGGAGGGGCGGTGCCTCAGGAAAACGCGTCAGCCGCCGCTCAAAGCCAGCACCACGGCCACGAAGTCGTCCGTCCGTAGCGCACGGTCGAGATCGCGCACGCCCAGGCCGTTGACGAAGATCCGCATGTTCGGCCGGAGCAAACCTTGTTCGTCGACGACCCGAAAGCGCAAGCCCGGGTACCGACGGTCCAGATCCTCGAACAGCGCATCGAGCGTCGCACCGTCGGCCTCGACCTGCGCAGCTTGCGTGTACGACCGCAGCGCACCCGGGATGAGCACCTTCATGCCAGCGCGGCCACTTCCACCGCATAGATCTCCGGCAGGTGACGTGCGATGTTCGACCAGCGCGCGCCTTCCTCGTGCCCGATCCACAACTCGCCGCTGGTGGTGCCGAGGTACAACGCCGGGGAGTCCTGCGCATCGACCGTCATCGCCTGGCGCTTCAGCGTCCACCAGGCCTGGCTCTCCGGCAGGCCGTTGGCCAGCCGCTGCCAGGTGCCGCCGGCATCGCGCGTGACGTAGGCGGCCGGGCGACCGTCGGGGCTGGTGCGCGGCCAGACGGTCGTGCCGTCCATCGGGAAGACCCAGGCAGTGTCGGGATCGCGTGGGTGCACGACCATCGGAAAACCGATGTCGCCGACGCTCGAGGGCATCGCGCGGCCGATGCGCTGCCAGGTGTCGACCGTGGGGCTGCCCGTGCGGTCGAGCCGGTAGATGCCGCAATGGTTCTGCTGGTACAGGCGGTCGGGGTTGCCGGGGCAGGAGCGCACGCAGTGCGGGTCGTGGAACGCAATGTCGGCCGCATCGAATCCCTCGACCACCTCCATCCCCCGGATCAGGGGCGACCAACTGCGGCCGGCGTCGCGCGACTGGTGCACGCCGCCGCCCGACATGCCGAATACCAGGTGCGACGCATCCCGTGGGTCGACGATGATCGAATGCAGCTTCGGGCCGTCGGGGGTGCCGTCCTGCACCGTGCCCATCCACGACCGAAGCTGCGGGTCGTCGTTGACGGAGGGCAGCGGCGCCCAGCTCACGCCACCGTCTTCCGAGCGGAACAGCCCCTGCGGCGACGTGCCGGCGTACCAGCTGTCACGCTCGTCGGCATGGCCGGGCGTGAGCCAGAAGGTGTGGTCGACCGAGCGCGCGGGCAGTCCGTTCGTCGGTGCGGCAAACGCCGGCGGCTTTTGTGCCTCTTTCCAGTTGCGGCCGAGGTCGGTCGAGCGAAAGATCGTCGGGCCGAGGTGACCGGTCTTGGCTGCGGCCAGCAGCGTGCGACCGTCGCGCGGGTCGAGCTGCAGGTGGCTGATGGTGTGGCCGAGGAAGTGCGGGCCGTCGGCCGTCCAGGCCCGTCGGTCGCGGTCACCGTGGAACAGCCAGGCGCCCTTGCGCGTGGCCACGAGAAGGATCAGTTGCGGATGGGACGCTTGTGTGACGGTCGAGGGGCTCATCGTGTCTCCTGGGTCGGTGCGGTGCGCTTGGGGTTGTCAGATACGACGATCGACCGCACCTCTTTTCGACCGCCGCCAGACGCGCGATCAGCCGCCGGCGCGGTCGACCGCGCCGCCGGTCAGACGCTTCATCGATTCAACTCCTCGTAGAAGGCCCTGGCGTCGGTGTCGCGGCCCAGGAACTCGCGCACCAGCGTCTGCGGCGGCCGCTGGCCGCCCTCGCGCAGCACCGTGTCGCGGTAGCGGCGGCCGACGACCGGATCGAGCCGCATCGAACCGAACGCCGTGCGCAGGTCGGCCGCGACGACCTCGCTCCACAGGTAGCCGTAGTAGCCCGCGGCATAGCCGCCGGCGACGTGGCCGAACCCGGCCGGAAAGATCGTGCCCTCGACATGGCCGACCGGCGTGGCGCCCTCCATACGCGACCAGAGCGCCATCGGCTCGGCTGCGTCGGCGCCATGCAGGCCCAGATCGAAGCCGGCGTACAGCGCCTGGCGCGCGTAGCGAATGCCCGAGCCGAAGCGCTTGGCCGCGCGGGCCTCGCGAACCATGGCCTCGGGCAACGGCGGACAGGCCGGGCAGACCTGCTGCACGAGGGCCAGCACCTGCGGGTCGTAGACCCAGTCCTCGAGCATCTGCGATGGCGCTTCGACGAAGTCGCGCAACACGTTGGTGCCGCCCTGCGAGGCGTGGCGTGTGGCCGACAGGTTGTTATGAACCGCATGGCCGAACTCGTGCAGCAGGGTTTCGCCGAAGTCCTCCAGCGTCAGTCCGCGCCGGTCGAGGTTCGTCACCAGCAACGCCTGCGGCAGGCGCTGCTGACGCGTCGAGCTGTTGCGGTAGCTCCAGACGAAGGCGCCGCTGCCCTTGCCTGCGCGCGGGTACAGGTCCACCAGCAGGCTGGCCAGCGGCCGGCCGCTGGCCGCGTCGCTGACCGCATAGGCCTGCACCTCGGGATGCCACAGACGCGGCTTCTCGACACGGGTGTAGCGGATGCCGAACATCGTCTCGGCCATGCGCATCGCGGCAGCCAGGCTCTCCTGCACCGGCAGGTGCGGACGGAACGCTTCCTGGTCGATCGCGAACTTCGCGCGGCGCACCTGCTCGGTGTAGAAGGCCACGTCCCAACGCTCGAGCTTGACGGTCGCCGGCGGCCGTCCCAGCGCCTGTGCCTTGGCGTCGTGCAGCACCTGAACCTCGGCGCGCTCGCGTTCGCCGACCGCACGGCCGATCTCGTCGAGGAAGCGGCCTGCTGTCGCGGCGTCCTGGGCCATGCGCCGGCGCAGGCTGAAGTCGGCAAAACTCCTGGCGCCGAACAGCCGGGCGTAGGCCAGCCGCAGTTGGGCCAGTTCGTGCAGCAGCTTCAGGTTGACGCGTCCGCCCTTCTGGTTGTCGACACGCCAGAAGCGCTCGCGCACCGCCGCGTCGACTGCGTTCTGCATCACCGGCAGGTAGGTCGCGTCGTCGACCGGCAGACGCACGCGCCCGCCCGCGTCCCGCTTCGCGCTGGCCCACAGCGAAGGCGGCACGCCCTGCAGTTCGGCCGGCGTGAGGGCGATCTGCACGTTGGCATCGCGCACGTTCTTCTCGAAGCGCTGGGCCAGCGCGGTGATGCGGTCATTGAGCGCCGTGGCACGCCGGCGCTCGGCCAGCGGCAGGCTGACACCGGCATCCTCGAAGCTTTCGATGGTGGTCTTGAGGAACTCGCGATCGATCGGATCCTGCGCACGGACCTGGCGTGCCGCCCGGTACAGCTTCTCGTTCTGGCCCAGCGTCGATGAAAAGTCCTGCCAGCGCAGTTCGCAGGCCTCCGTCGCGCCGCGAATGGCCTTGTCAGGGTGCACGCTGGTGAGCACGAAGATCGGCCCCGAGACGTCTTCGATCAGCGCGTTCAGATCGTCCATCGCGGCCACCCAGTCACGCTCCGGGGGCAAGCGCTCGAGCCGGCGCACACCGGCCGTGGCGCGCGCGAGGCCGCGGTCGCAGGCGGCCTTGACGGCCGCGGCGTTGCCGAAGTCGGGAAACGCCGGGCCCGGCAGCCCGGTGGCCACCATCGCGCCGGCGACGCCGGCCGCTGCAGCCAGTGCGGCCGCGATCAAGGTCGAGTGAAGCCGCATCGGTCCTCCGCGTGAGGCGCGGATTGTGCCGCGCTCAGGTCGTCACCAGCTCCTTGAGCTGCTGCAGCGCCGTCGGGTCTTCGATGGTCGTCAGGTCGCCGGGGTCGCGGCCTTCGCAGACGGCCTGGATCGCGCGGCGCAAGAGCTTGCCCGAGCGCGTCTTCGGCAGCACGTTGACGAAGCGCACGCGCGAAGGCCGGGCCACCGCGCCGAGCTGTTCGTCGACCAGCTTCATGATCTCGCCTTCGTGCTTCAGCGCATCGGCCGGCGTGGCCGCGCGCGACGGGTCTTTCAGGATCGCGAAGGCCATCGCGACCTGCCCCTTCAGCGCATCGGCCACGCCGACGACGGCGACCTCGGCGACGTTGGGGTGGCTCGAGATGCTCTCCTCGATCTCGCGCGTGCCCAGGCGGTGGCCGGCAACGTTGATCACGTCGTCGGTGCGGCCGAGGATGAAGTAGTAGCCGTCCTCGTCACGGATGCCCCAGTCGAAGGTCGAATAGACCTGGCGGCCGGGGATGCTCGACCAGTAGGTCTTGACGAAGCGCGCGTCGTCGCGCCACACCGTCTGCAAGCAGCCGGGTGGCAGCGGCCCTTCGATCGCCACGACACCCTTTTGATGGGCATGGGTCAACTCCTGACCCGTGTTTTCGTCCAACAGTTTGATGTCGTAGCCGTACACCGCCTTGCCGGGTGAGCCGAACTTGCTGGCCGTCTTCTCGACGCCGTTGCACAGGCCCAGGATCGGCCAGCCGGTCTCGGTCTGCCAGTAGTTGTCGATCACCGGCTTGCCGATCGCATCGGCGATCCATTTCGCGGTGGTTTCGTCCAGCGGCTCACCGGCCAGGAAGAGTGCGCGCAGCGACGACAGGTCATGCTTCTTCAGCGCCGCGGGGTCCTGCTTCTTCAACACGCGCACGGCGGTGGGGGCGCTGAACATCACGCTGACGCGGTACTTCTCGACCAGGCTCCACCAGATCGCGGCGTCGGGACGGATCGGCAAACCTTCGTAGAGGATCGTCGCCATGCCGGCCAGCAAGGGCCCGTAGACGATGTAGCTGTGGCCGACGACCCAGCCGATGTCACTGGTGGCGAAGTAGGTTTCGCCCGCGTTGCCGCAGAAGATGTGCTTCATGCTCGCGGCCAGCGCGACCGCATGCCCGCCCGTGTCGCGCTGCACGCCCTTGGGCTTGCCGGTGGTGCCACTGGTGTAGAGCGTGTAGCCGGTCTCGGTCGATTCGAGCCAGGCGCAGGGCACGACGGCATTCAAATGCTGCTGGCGCCATGGCGCGTAGTCCTCATCGCGGCCCGTCGTGCGCTCCATCGGCGCGAGGCCGCGGTCGACGAGCAGCACCTTGGCCGGCTTGTGCGTGGCCAGGCGGATCGCCTCGTCGAGCAGCGGCTTGTAGGCAAGCACCTTGCCGGCGCGGCTGCCGGCGTCGGCACTGACGATGACTTTCGGCTCGGCATCGTCGATGCGGCTGGCCAGGCTGACGCTGGCAAAGCCGCCGAAGACGACGGAGTGGATGGCACCGATGCGCGCGCAGGCCAGCATCGCGAACACCGCCTCGGGAATCATCGGCATGTAGACGAGCACCCGGTCGCCGCGCTGCACGCCCAGCGCCAACAGGACTGCGGCCATGCGCTGCACTTCGTCGTGCAACTGCCTGAAGCTGTAGACCTGCTCGCGGTCGACTTCGGTCGAGACCCAGATCAGCGCGTTCTGATCGGCCCGCGCGGCCAGGTGGCGGTCGACCGCGTTGTGGCACAGGTTGGTGGTACCGCCGACGAACCATTTCGCGAACGGCGGCCGGCTGTGGTCGCAGACGGTGTCGAAGGGCCGCCGCCAGTCGATCAGGCGGGCCTGTTCGGTCCAGAAGGCCTCGCGATCGTCGATCGAGCGGCGGTGGAAGTCGGCATAGCGCATGGCGGGTCTCCTCCTCTTTGGTTTTCGATCACGCGATCCGGACGACAAGGCGGCCGCGCACGCGCCCGCCCATCAGATCCTGCGCCCGCGCGATCGCTTCGTCGAGCCCGATTTCCTCGGTGATGCGCTCGAGCAGGGCCAGGTCGAGATCGCTGGCCAGCCGCTGCCAGGCCTGTTCGCGGCGTTCGAGCGGCGCCATCACGCTGTCGATGCCCGCCAGCGTCACGCCGCGCAGGATGAACGGTGCGACGCTGGCGGGCAAGTCCATCCCCTGGGCCAGACCGCAGGCCGCCACCACGCCGCCGTAGCGCGTCTGCGCCAGCGCATTGGCCAGCGTGTGGCTGCCGACGGCATCGACAACGCCCGCCCAGCGCTCCTTCTGCAGCGGCTTGCCCGGCGCCGAGAGGCTGGTCCGGTCGAGGATGTCGGCCGCACCGAGCGCTCGCAGATAGTCGGCCTCGGCGGCCTTGCCGGTGGCCGCGACAACGCGATGCCCCAGCCGGGCGAGCAGTGCGACCGCCACGCTGCCCACGCCGCCAGTGGCGCCGGTGACGAGCACCTCGCCGGCGCCCGGACGCAACCCGTGCGCCTCAAGTGCCAGCACGCACAGCATGGCGGTGTAGCCCGCCGTCCCGATGGCCATGGCCTGCCGGGTCGTGAACGTGGCCGGCAGCCGCACCAGCCCGTCACCGCCGAGAACGGCCTGCCCCGCCAGGCAACCCCAGCGCGTCTCGCCGACGCCCCAACCGTTGTGCACCACCCGGTCGCCCGGCTGCCAGCGCGGGTGGCGGCTTTCGCGCACGGTGCCGGCGCCGTCGATGCCCGGCACCATCGGCCAGTTGCGCACCACCGGCCCCAGGTTCGTGAGCGCCAGCCCGTCTTTGTAGTTCAGCGTCGAATATTCGACGGCCATGCGCACGTCGCCCTCGCCCAGCGCCGGCAGTCGCGCGTCGTCCAAGCTCTCGAGGCCGGCGCGGAAACCTGCCTCGTCCTTGTGCAGCAACAGGGCCTGAAACATCGTCATCTCTCCGGTGCAAGACCGGCCCGCACAAACGCGCGCGAGCCGTTGAAACTGAACGAAATCCGGATCGGGATCGGCAGGTCGGCATGCTAACGTGCGCCGGATGTCGAAATTGCAGCCTCGCCATGCCAGCCGTCTGACCGGCCTGGCCCGCCTTGTGGCGGTGTCCTGGGCGCTGGGCGGCGCTGCCTGCGCGGCCCAGGCCAACGAAGAACCGGCGCCGCGGCCGGCGAGCTTGCAGGAGCGTGCCTCGGGCCTGGTGATCTCGGCCCTCAACTTCCTCGGCGTGCCGTACCAGCGCGGCGGCAACGACAGCCACAACGGTTTCGACTGCAGCGGCTTCACACGCCACGTGTTCCAGCTCAACCTGGGGCTGGTGCTGCCGCGTCGCGTCGACGACCAGGCCAGCGCGCGTGGGCTGGTGGCGGTCGAGCGCGTCGAACTGCGCCCCGGCGACCTGGTCTTCTTCAACACCTTGAAGCGCACTTTCTCGCATGTCGGCATCTATCTCGGCGATGGCCGCTTCATCCACGCGCCACGCAGCGGCAGCGAGGTGCGCATCGAAAACCTGCGTCTGGCGTACTGGGCCGAGCGCTACACCGGCGCACGCCGTGCGGCGCTGCCCGAGGTGGACGCGGCTGCGCCCTCCTGAGCGCAGGGCCGCGGGAACGCCCTGAACGGGGGCTCCCCGGCCCGCGGCACAATCGCTGCATGGGCGACCCCGCCACCCCCCGCAACCCCGTGATTCCGATCGCCGACCTGCGCTACCGCGCAGCGGTGCCATCGATACCAGCACGTTTGTCGCCCGCCACCGGCCGGCTGGACGATGCGCTGGGCCGCCCGCTGCGCGACCTGCGCATCTCGGTCACCGACCGCTGCAACTTCCGCTGCAGCTATTGCATGCCCAAGGAGGTGTTCGACCGCGACTACGCCTTCCTGCCGCAAAGCTCGTTGCTCAGCTTCGAGGAGATTGCACGGCTGGCGCGCGTCTTCGTCGGCCACGGCGTGCAGAAGATCCGCCTGACCGGCGGCGAGCCGCTGTTGCGGCGCCACCTCGAGACCCTGGTGGCGATGCTGGCCGAAATCCGTACGCGGGCAGACCGCCCGCTGGACCTGACCCTGACCACGAACGGCTCGCTGCTGG
>JAABTC010000072.1 GCA_011390055.1 Burkholderiales bacterium
GCACCAGGCCAGGCCGCCGAAGCTGTGCATCACGCCCTTGGGCATGCCGGTGGTGCCCGAGGTGTACATGATCGTGCACAGCTCTTCGGCCGGGCGCACCGGGTTGCCGGCCAGCGGCGGGCTGCGGGCGATGATGTCGTCCCACTGCGTGAAGTCGTTCTTCGGTGAAAGCGCATGGCCGATGCACGGCAGGCCCTTCGGCACCCCGGCCTTCATGCCGTCCCAGCCGTCGAGCTTGCCGACGAAGAGCAACCGCGACTCACTGTGCTCGAGGATCTGGCGGATGGTCTCGGGGGCCAGGGTCGGGTACAGCGGCACCGAGACAAAACCGGCCATCCAGATGGCCCAGTCGGTCATCAGCCAGTGGGCGCAGTTCTTCGAAAGGATGGCGATCTTGCTGCCCGGTGGCAGGCCCAGACTCTGCAGATGCGCGGCCATGCGACGGGTTTCGTCCAGGGCCTGTTGCCAGGTCCAGGTGCGGACCTGGCCCGCCCCGCTCGCGGCACCTTCGTAGGGCTGGGTGAAAACCATGCGCTGCGGCGTCGTCGCCTCCCAGTGGTAGAGGCGCTGCAAGGCCAGCATCTTCTCGTCGACGTCGATCATGGTGTCTCCTGGTCCACGGATGTAGAGCCGCAGCCTAGCCGCAGCGTAGCGCCACGCACAGCGGGCTTTCCCAAATCCCGTTTGGGCAGGCCACTCTAGGCAGCGAGCCCCCTTGGGGCTGCGCGAGCCCAGCCGCCGCGGCTGCCTCAGGCAGCCTGGCCCTGCAACGGGTCGGCCGCCTCGCTGGCCGTCTGGCCGCGGGCGGGCCCGAAGCGGAAGGCGATGCGCGCGCCGCGCCCGGGTTCGCCGGTGGCCGAGACGGCGCCGCCATGGCGCTCGACGATGCGCCGCACGATCGACAGGCCGAGGCCGGTGCCCTGGAACTGGTCGCTTCGGTGCAGGCGCACGAAGGGCAGGAACAGGCGCGCCGCCTGCTCGGCGTCGAAGCCGGCGCCGTTGTCGATCACCACGAAGCCGCCTTCGGCAGCTTGGCGGTCGCTGGTCAGGTGGACCCGCGGCGAAGGCACGTCGCGGGTGAACTTGGCCGCATTGCCGAGCAGGTTGCAGAGCACCACCCGCGCCAGCGAGGCACTGCAGTGCGCGCTGAGCCCGGGCTCGACGACCCATTCGACCGGCGCTGCGCGTTCGAGCCACGGCAGGTCGGCAATGACGGCATGGGCCAGCAGGCTCAGGTCGACCGGCTCGAGCAGCAGGGCGGTCGACGCCGAACGGGCCAGCTCGAGCAGGGCCGTGACGGTGTGCGACATCTCGCGCGCGGCCTGCCCCTGCAGGCGCAGCCATTCGCGTTCGTCCTCGGCCAGGCGCTCCCAGGCCCGGCTCTTGAGCAGGTCGGCCAGCCCGGCCACCTGGCCGATCGGCGTGCGCAATTCGTGCGCGAGCTGGCGCGAGAACGCCTCCAGGTCGCGGTTGCTCTGTTCGAGCTCGGTGGTGCGTTCGGCCACCAGCCTCTCGAGCGCCTGGTTGCGGTTGAGCAGCACCTTCTCGGCCCGTTTGCGCAGCGTGATGTCGCGGCCGACACCGTGGTAGCCGATGAATTCGCCCCGCCCGTCGAAACGCGGCTGGCCGCCGATCGAGATCCAGCGCAGGCCGCGGCCGGATTGCCGCACCGCGTACTCGAACCCGCGGAATGCGCGCCGTGCCTCGAGGTCGGCGCGGTGCGCGGCCCATTCCGCATCGCTCGCGCCGTCGGCGTGCAGGTCCCAGCGCGCGCGCCCGATGGCATCGGCGCTCAAATCGCCTAGCAAATGCTGGGCCACCGGGCCGAACTGCTCGATCAGGTGCTGCGGCCCGGTCTGCCAGTACCAGTCGACCGACAGTTCGGCCATCAGCGCGTGGCGCCGCTCGCTGTCGACCAGGCGCAGGTAGGCCAGGCGCTGCTCGGTCACGTCGCGCCCCACGCCTTCGTAGCCGGCGAACTGGCCCTGCTCGTCGCGGTGCGCACGGCCGTTCAGTGCAATCCAGACCGGCAGCCGGCCGGGCCGGCGCATCTCGAGCAGGAGGTCGCGCAAGGGCTTGTGCTCGAGCATGCGCTGGCGCACCACCGGCCAGCCTTCTTCCGGTGGCTCGAACAGCGGGACGGCGTCGATCGGCTGGCCGACCAGGTCGCTGGGTTGCACGCCCAGCTTGACCAGGGAAGCCAGGTCGCGCGAAACCCAGGTGAAGCGCAATTCGGCGTCGGTTTCCCAGTGCCAGTCGGCCGACAGGCGCATGCGCGCCTGCCAGCGGCGTTCGCGTTCGCCCAGCGCACGTTCGACCTCGCGGGCCATGCCGCCGAAGCGCGAGACCGTGGGCCCGGCGCCGACCGACGAAAGGCCGTTCGAATCGCCGCGCTCGGCTGCATTGCCGGTGTCGCCGCTGTCGGCGACCTGTCGGGTGTCGACGCGCACCGCGCGCAGCGCGGCGCCGACATCGCCTTCGCGCAGGCGCTGCGCGAAGGCATCGAGCGCCGCCGCGGTGGCGCGCGACTCGCACGAGAGGCGGCGCAGCAGCTGCAGCGTGCCGAGCCCCAGCGCCAGGGCGGCCGCGGCAGCCACCCAAGCCACGTTACCGGCGCGGCTCGGCCACCACAGCGGCGCGGAGGCCAAAAGCACGAGCCCGCCGATGGCCGCGGCGGGCCAGAACAGTGTCCGCGCCTCGGGCGGACCGTCGCGGCGCCTTGCGGGGGCGCGACGCTGCACCCGGGCGCGTCGCGACGTTGACGCTTCGGAGTCGGCCATTGCCGCGAAGTCTATCGGCGCAACGCGAGCACCGTACCTGCAAAGGTTGACGGGTGTGTCGTTTACACGCTGCGGCCGCTTTGGCGCAGCCAGTGCGCCGCACGCTCGGCCAACATCAGGGTGGGCGCATTGGTGTTGCCGCTGGTGATGGTCGGCATCGCGCTGGCGTCGGCCACGCACAGGCCAGCCACCCCGCGCATGCGCAGTCGGGTGTCGAGCACGGCCTGCGGATCGTCGTCGCGGCCCATCTTGCAGGTGCCCACCGGATGGAAGATGGTGGTGCCGATGTCGCCGGCAAGCTGGGCCAGGGCGTCGTCGGACTGGTGCTCGACACCGGGCTTGATCTCGACCGGCGCGTAGGCGGCCAGGGCCGGTTGGGCAACGATGCGCCGCGTCAGCCGCAGCGAATCGGCGGCGACCTGGCGGTCACCGGCCGTGGTCAGGTAGTTCGGCGCGATCAGCGGCGGTGCCAACGGGTCGGCCGAGCGCAGCCGCACGCTGCCGCGGCTTTCCGGGTTCAGGTTGCACACGCTCGCGGTGAAGGCCGCAAAGCGGTGCAAGGGCTGGCCGAATGCCTCCAGAGAGAGCGGCTGCACGTGGTACTGCAGGTTCGGCCAGCGCAGGTCGGGCGACGAGCGGGTGAAGGCGCCGAGCTGCGACGGCGCCATGCTCATCGGGCCGCGCCGCGTGGCCAGGTATTGAAGGCCGATGCGCGCCTTGCCCAGCCAAGACGCGCTCAGCGTGTTCAGCGTCGCGTGGCGGTGCGACGCGTCGATGCCGAAGATGGCGCGGATCTGCAGATGGTCTTGCAGATTTTCGCCGACGCCGGGCAGCGCGTGGTGGCACGCGATGCCATGCCGCGCCAGCAGGTCGGGCGCACCGATCCCCGAGCGCTGCAACAGCTGCGGCGAGCCGATGGCCCCGGCCGCCAGCACCACGGCGCGCGTGGCCCGCAGCGGCGCGGGCACTGTGCCACGGCTCTGGCACTCGACCCCTTCGGCCACCAGCATGCCGTCGCCGCGTCGCTGCAGCAGCAGCCGATGCACCAGGCAGTCGGTGCGAACCTCCAGGTTGCGCCGCGAGCGCACCGGCCGCAGAAAGGCCTTGCTCGCGTTCCAGCGCAGCCCGTTCTTCTGGTTGACCTCGAAGTAGCCGACGCCTTCGTTGTCACCGCGGTTGAAGTCGTCGCTTGCCGGGATGCCCGCCTGCTGGGCCGCGCGCGCAAAGGCATCGAGCAAGGGCCACGACAGCCGCTGCTGTTCGACCCGCAGTTCGCCGTCGACACCATGGAACGCACGCAAGCCGGGGTCGTCGTGGGTCGCAGCCGCAACGCGCCAGTGCGCCTCGTGCTGCCTGAAGTACGGCAAGCAGGCGTCCCAGCGCCAGGCGGCGTCGCCGAGCGCTTCGGCCCAGCCGTCGTAGTCGCGCGCTTGGCCGCGCATGTAGATCATGCCGTTGATGCTCGACGAGCCGCCCAGCACCTTGCCGCGGGGGTAGCGCAGGGACCGGCCGTTCAACCCGGCCTCGGCCTCGGTCTCGAACAGCCAATCCGTGCGCGGGTTGCCGATGCAGTAGAGGTAGCCCACGGGGATGTGCACCCAGGCCTGGTTGTCGCTGCCGCCAGCTTCGAGCAGCAGCACGCGCACCGCCGGGTCGGCACTCAGCCGGTTGGCCAGCAGGCAGCCGGCGGTGCCGGCGCCGACGACGATGTAGTCCCAGGTCGCGGGGCGGTCCATGGTCAGCGACTCAGGTGCGAGGCCAACACGGGAAACAGCTTGATCAGACCGTCGGCAAGCAACTCGACCGCCATCGCGGCCAGGATCAAGCCCATCAGCCGCGTCATGACGTTGATGCCGGTGCGACCGAGCACCTGCGCGATGCGCGCCGACGCGCTGAAGGCGATGAAGGTGACGATGCCGATCACCACCCCGTAGCCGACCAGGACCGTCTGCTCCCAGACGGTGCGGGTCTTCTCGGCGTAGATCACGATGGTGGAGATGGTGGCCGGGCCGGTCAGCAGCGGAATCGTCAACGGCACGACCGCGATGCTGGCGCCGGCATCGACCTTCTGCGTGCCGTCGTCGACATCGCCCGGCTTGGCCTCGGCCGGCTGCGCGTTGAGCATCTGCAGCGAGCTGATCAAAAGCAACGTGCCGCCCCCGACCTGGAACGAGGCGAGGCTGATGCCGAAGAACTCGATGATCTTCAGGCCGGCCACGGCGCTCACCGCGATCACCATGAAGGCGCTGAAACTGGCCACCGAAATCGTGCGCCGGCGTTCGGCAGGGCTGAAGTTCTGCGTGAACGCGATGAAGAAGGGGATCACGCCGATCGGGTTGACGATGGCCAGCAACGCGATCAGGGGCTTGAGCAGGTCCATGCGGGTGCCGGTGGGTGTGGGCGATGCTAGCCGAGCAGCTGGCGCAGGTAGCGCAGGCCCGCCGCTGTGCGCGCGCCATACCAGCTGAGCGCTTCACCATCGACCAGGCGCACGCGGGCGCGGGGGCACAGCGCCTGGGCTTCGGCCACATGCGCCTGGGTGAACGCATACGGTTCGCTCGACAGCAGCACCTGCTCCACATCGGCGAGCCAATGTTCGCCGCCGAGCACGACCGGGTAGCGTGCAGCGCCGTGCGGCCCGCCTTCGTCTGCCGGCCAGGTCTGCCAGCCGACACAGGCCAGCAGCCTCGAGATGTAGGTGTCGCGCGCCACCGTCATCCACGGCGAGCGCCAGATCAGGTACAGCACCGGAACCGGTGCCGGCGCGTGCGTCGCGGTCAGCACCAACGCGGCGCCGAGTTCGGCGTCGATGGCCGAGGCGCGCTGGCGCACCTCGGCCTCGTGGCCGCTGTGGGCAGCGAAGGCTTCGACCAGCTGCGTGATCAGCCCGCGCACGTCCTGCGGCGAACACGGATGCGTCACAACCACCGAGACGCCCCACGCGCGCAGGGCCTGCACGGTTTCGAGCCGGTTCTCGTCGATGTTGACCACGACGTGGCTGGGTGCGAGCTCGCGCAACGCGGCCAGGCGCACGTCCTTCGTGCCGCCGACCTTGGGTACATCGGCCAGCGCCGCGGCTGGGTGGATGCAAAAGCCGGTGCGCGCCACCAGGTGGGGCCCCAGCCCCAGCGCCACCAGCAACTCGGTGACGCTCGGCACCAGGCTGGCGATGCGCAGCTCAGCGCTCACGGCACGTCGGGCCCGGCGGCGGATGCAGCGTCGTCGTCGCCGCGGGGTTCGAGCGCCAGAAACACCGAGCAAGTGCCGCGCAGGTAGACCAGCGCGGGCAGCACCAGCGCCAGCATGAAGACGATGCCGCCCCCGACCAGTGCGGCCTGCCCGTGCGCGGATTGCGCCACCGGCGCGCCGGCCGCGCCCAGACTGCGCAGGCCGTGTCCGAACAGGCCTGCCATCAGAAGCTGCGGCGGCAACTCGATGCCGGTGGCCAGCACCGCCAGGCCCGACACCACGCGCCCGCCGCTCACCACCACGAAGGTCACGAGCACCCCGACCAGGGCCGCCAGGCCGCTCACCGCGCTCATCAACAAGGCCACGAAGACCAGCCGGTGCCGCACATGGCGCGCGAGCAGCGCCAGTGTCTCGAACGCGGTGCAGCCACTCCACACGGCCGGGCCCGCCAGCGGTGCGGCGACCGCCACACCGGCCAGCACCGCCAGTCCGACCACGATCACCGACAGCGGCAACACCAACCCCAGCAGGGCCGGGCCGACGATCGGCATGCGGGTGGCCCACAGCAGCAGCAGCAACACGCCCAGCAGCGCGGCCACGCCCAGCGCCAGCAGGGCCAGCACCAGCAGCAACCGGTGCGCCGAACGCAGTGCGTCGCGCAAGGCCCGCTCGACGCTGCGCACCGGCACGCGCCTCGCATCGTCGAGCAGCAACAGGCCAGCGGCATTGCTGCCGTAGAACAGCAGCGTCAGCGAAGTCCCAGCCCACACCGTGCCCCAAACCACGCCGCCACGTGCCAGCGCACTCTCGGCCATCGCCAGCAACAGCCCGGCACTGGCGAAGGTGGCCAGCAAGGCGTACAGCGCGCGCCCATTGCGCACCGACTCGACGCTGCCCAGCACGCGGTTCAATGCGTCGAGCGGGCGCAGCGGGAAGCGTTCGGTGCGGGATTCAGGCATGTCGGGGGCCGCGCGATCGTAGGGGATGTGGCCGGCGCGGACAGAAAACAACACTTTGTACGGGGGGCATGCGTCTTGGCGGCCATTCTTTGATAATCCGGGTCCTGTGTCTGGATGCGGCACCTTCGCTTGAATGGTTCACGACGGGTTGAAGCTCCACATGGTTTTTCTGTGATCTAAAGGAGCTCCCCGATGGGAAACAAGCTGTACGTGGGCAATCTGGCCTACAGCGTGCGTGATGAGTCGCTGCAAGCGGCATTCGGACAGTTCGGCACTGTCACTTCGGCCAAGGTCATGATGGACCGCGAAACCGGCCGCTCGAAGGGCTTCGGCTTCGTCGAGATGGGTTCGGACGCGGAAGCGCAAGCGGCCATCAACGGCATGAACGGCCAGGCCCTCGACGGCCGTCCGCTGGTGGTCAACGAAGCCCGTCCGCGCGAAGAGCGTCCTGGCGGTTTCGGCGGCGGCGGCGGCGGTGGTAGCCGCAGCGGCGGCGGTGGCGGCTACGGTGGTGGCGGCAGCGGCGGCGGTGGTGGCGGCTATGGCGGCGGCGGCGGTGGCCGCAGCGGTGGTGGCGGCGGCTACGGCGGGGGCGGCGGTGGCCGCAGCGGTGGTGGCGGCGGCTACGGTGGTGGTAGTGGCGGCGGTGGCCGCGGCGGCTACTGAGCAACGATCAGCACAAGCTGAGAACAAGAAGGCCCCGGTGGCGACACCGGGGCCTTTTTCATGCGCGTCGTCGGCTCGGCACCCGCGTCACAACGCCAGCGCGGCCTTGAAGAACAGCTCTTCGCGCCGCTGCCCCCGCGGCGCTTCGCGTTGCGCGCTGGCACCGACCGCCACGCTGCGGCCGATGCCCACGCGGTGCTGGAACACCAATGACACGGTGCGGCCGTCGAGCCGCTGATCCGACAGGCCGGCC
>JAABTC010000073.1 GCA_011390055.1 Burkholderiales bacterium
AAGACCAGGCGCGCGATCGTGCCATCAAGCTGCTGCAAGAGACCGGCATCCCGGCCGCGGAACAGCGCATCGACCAGTACCCGCACCAGTTCTCCGGCGGCATGCGCCAGCGGGTGGTCATTGCGCTGGCGCTGGCGGCCGAGCCCGAGCTGATCGTCGCCGACGAGCCGACGACGGCGCTCGATGTCTCGATCCAGGCGCAGATCATTTCGTTGATCCGGCGCCTGTGCAAGGACCATGGCACGGCCGTGATGCTGGTCACGCACGACATGGGCGTCATCGCCGAAACCTGCGACCGCGTGGCGGTGATGTACGCCGGGCGCATCGTCGAGGTCGGGCCGGTGGCCGACGTGATCCACCGGCCCTCGCACCCATACACCGTCGGCTTGATGGGCTCGATCCCGGCGATGGACCAGGAACGCGAGCGCCTGCTGCAGATCGATGGCGCGATGCCGCGGCTCAACGCCATCCCGCCGGGCTGCGCCTTCAACCCGCGCTGCCCGCACGCTTTCGAGCGTTGTCGCACGGAGCGGCCCGACCTGCTCGACGCCGGCGCCACCCGCGCAGCCTGCTGGCTGGTGATTGACCGCCAGAGGAGGGCGGCATGAGCAGCGTCGCAGCCGCGTTGCCGGGTCCGCTGGTCGAGGTCAAGGATCTGGCCAAGGTCTTCGACGTTTCGGCGCCTTGGCTGAACCGTGTCGTCGAGCGCAAGCAGCGCCAGTACGTGCATGCGGTCGACGGTGTCAGCTTCTCGATCGACCGCGGCCAGACGCTGGCGCTGGTGGGCGAATCGGGCTGCGGCAAGAGCACGGTGGCGCGCTTGCTCGTCGGGCTGTACGCACCGACGCGCGGCAGCGTGCAATTCGACGGCAAGGACACCCACGGCGTGGCCGACCAGGCGCAGCTGCGCATCATGCGCCGGCGCATGCAGATGATCTTCCAGGATCCGTATGCGAGCCTGAACCCGCGCTGGAAGGTCCAGGACATCGTCGGCGAACCGTTGACCGAGCACGGCCTCGTCGCCAGTGCCGACGAACTGCGCAGCCGCGTCGGCGAACTGCTGCTCTCGGTGGGCCTGGCCGCCGCCGACGTCGAGAAGTTTCCGCACCAGTTCTCGGGCGGCCAGCGCCAGCGCATCTCGATCGCGCGGGCGCTCGCTACCCAGCCGGAGTTCCTGGTCTGCGACGAGCCGACGTCGGCGCTCGACGTGTCGGTGCAGGCCCAGGTCCTCAACATCATGAAGGACCTGCAGCGCAAGCAGGGGCTGACCTACCTCTTCATCTCGCACAACCTGGCCGTCGTTCGACACGTGGCCGATCGCGTGGGCGTGATGTACCTCGGCCGGCTGGTCGAGCTGGCCCACAAGGCCGACCTGTTCACCACGCCCAAGCACCCGTACACGCGGATGCTGCTCGACGCGATTCCCGACATCCACATGAGCGGCCGCCAGCGCACGCCGGTGCAGGGCGAGGTGCCCAACCCGCTCACGCCGCCGACCGGCTGCGCCTTCCATCCGCGCTGCCCGCATGCGAATGAGCGCTGCAGCCAGGAGCGGCCCGAACTGAAACCCTGGCAGCGCATCGCCGTGGCCTGCCATGCGGTGGAGGAAGGGCGGATAGGGTGAACCGTTCGCCCTGAGGTATCGAAGGGTGGGCCGTGGGCTTCGACACCTCAGCCCGAACGGAACCTGCGACGGTGGGGTTCAGCCCGGCAGCAGGCGTTCGTGGGCGAACAAGGCCATCGTCGTCTCGCGCTCGCGGATGACCACGGCCTCGCTGCCGTCCACCAGCACCTCGGCCGCGCGCGGCCGGCTGTTGTAGTTGCTGGCCATGCTCATGGCGTAGGCGCCCGCCGACAGCACCGCCAGCACGTCGCCCTCCTGCACCGCCAGTTCGCGCGCACGGCCGAGCCAGTCGCCCGACTCGCAGACCGGGCCGACAACGTCCCACAACCGGGCTGGTGCCGAAGATTGCGCACCGCACGGCACGATGGCCATGTACGCGCCGTACATCGCCGGGCGCACCAGGTCGTTCATCGCGGCATCGACGATGCAGAAGTTCTTGTCCGCGCCGGTCTTGCAGACCAGCACCTGGGTCAGCAACACCCCGGCATTGCCGACCAGCGATCGGCCCGGCTCGAACAGCAGCTCGCGCGCACCATGGCCGCGGGCATCGATGCGTTCGAGCAGGCGGGCCACGAGGTCGCCCGCCGCCGGGGGTTGTTCGTCGGTGTAGGTGATGCCCAGGCCGCCACCGACGTCCAGGTGACGGATCGCAATGCCTTCGACTTCGAGCGCTTCGACCAGGTCGAGCAGCCGATCGAGGGCGTCGAGGTAGGGCCCGATCTCGGTGATCTGCGAACCGATGTGGCAGTCGATGCCCACCACCTCCAGGCCGGGAAGACCCGCCGCTTCGCGGTAGGCCTGCAGCGCATGGCCGTGCGCAATGCCGAACTTGTTGTCTTTTAGGCCGGTGGAAATGTACGGATGGGTGCGGGCATCGACGTCGGGGTTGATGCGCAAGCTCACCGGTGCGCTGCGGCCCATTTCCGTGGCCACGGCCGAGAGTGTGCGCAGCTCGCTTTCGCTCTCGACATTGAAGCACTTGACGCCGACTTCGAGTGCCCGCCGCATTTCCGCGCGCTGCTTGCCCACGCCCGAGAAGACCGTCTTGGCCGGGTCACCGCCCGCGGCCAGCACGCGTTCGAGCTCGCCCGCCGAGACGATGTCGAACCCACAGCCCGCGCGTGCGAAGAGCTGCAGCACGGCCAGCGTCGAGTTGGCCTTCATCGCGTAACAGATCAGGTGCCGCCGGTCGGCCAGCGGCTGCTGGTAGGCCGCCAACGCCTGCAGCATCGCGCCGCGCGAATAAACGTACAGCGGCGTACCGTGCACGCGCGCCAGCGCTTCCAGCGGCACCGCCTCCAGGCACAGCCCTGCGGCGCGACGGGCGAGCTGAGGTGCCCCCGGCAGCGCGCTCATCGAGGCGGTTGGGCCGCGCTGCTGCGCGCATCCGACGCGGCCGCAGCCGGCGTCGCGGGCGCCGCACTGCCGGCGGGCAGCAGCGGCCCCTTTTGTCCGCAGGCACCCAGCGCCAGCGTCGCGGCCAGGGTCAAGGCCAGCGCCACTACACTCGGTTTGGGCATGCCATGCTTCATGCCATCGATTCTATGGGCACCGTTTTCGACCTCCATGACCGCCGCCAGCCTCAGTGACAGCGACTACCAGCGTTTGAGCGGCGAGGCGCTGGCGCGGATCGAAGCCACCGTCGACCGCTGGCTGCAGGCCGACGTGATCGACATCGACGCCCAACGCACCGGGGGCCTGCTCGAGCTGAGCCTGCCCAATGGCAGCAAACTGATCGTCAACACCCAGCCGCCGCTGCAGGAGATCTGGCTGGCGGCGCGCGGCGGCGGGTTTCACTTCCGCCATGTCGATGGCGCCTGGCGCGACACCCGTGACGGCGTCGAGTTCTTCGGCCGACTCTCGGAAGCGGCGAGCCTGCAGAGCGGCCAGCCTCTGACCTTCTGACGCCGTTCAGTTCTTGAACAGGTCGAGGATCCCGCGCCGCTCTTCTTCGGTCGGCGCGGTCGGGGCCGGCACCGCGTTCGGGGTCTCGATGCCCACGCTGCCGACGCCGCCGCCGTGCGCGAACTCTTCGTAGATCCAGTCGCCGGCGATGTTCAACAGGCCCTCGGGCGGCTTGGCCTCCAGTACCGGCACGCCTTTCAACACCTGCTGCATGTACTCGACCCAGATCGGCAAGGCCAGGCCACCGCCGGTTTCGCGGTCGCCGAGCTTGCGCGGGTTGTCGTAGCCCATCCAGACGACGGCCACCAGGCTCGGGTGCCAGCCGGCGAACCAGGCGTCCATCGAGTCGTTGGTGGTGCCGGTCTTGCCGTAGATGTCGCTGCGCTTGAGCATGGCCTGGGCGCGGGCGGCGGTGCCCGAACGCGTGACCTCCTGCAGCAGGCTGGTCATCACGAAGGCATTGCGCGCGTCGAGGGTGCGCATCGATTCATCGAGCCCCGGCGGCGGCGACTGCTGGAGCACCCGGCCCTTGGCGTCGACCACACGGTCGATCAGGCGCGGGCCGACCAGGTAGCCGCCGTTGGCGAACACGCCGTAGGCCGAAGCCATCTGCAGCGGGGTGACCGAGCCCGCGCCGAGGGCCATCGTCAGGTACGCCGGGTGCTTGTCGGCATCGAAGCCGAAGCGCGTCACCCATTGCTGCGCGAACGGCGCGCCGACCGACTGCAGCACGCGGATCGAGACCAAGTTCTTCGACTTGGCCAGGCCGCGCTTGAGCGACATCGGACCGTCGAAGGTGCCGTCGTAGTTCTTCGGCTCCCAGGGCTGGCTGCCGGTGGTGCCGGCATCGAAGAAGAGAGGCGCGTCGTTGATGACGGTGGCGGGCGTGAAGCCGCGTTCGAGCGCCGCCGAGTAGATGAAGGGCTTGAAGCTCGAGCCCGGCTGGCGCCAGGCCTGGGTGGCGCGGTTGAACTTGTTCTTGCCGAAGGCGAATCCGCCCACCATCGCGCGGATGGCGCCGGTCGAAGGGTCGAGCGCCACGAAAGCGCCTTCGACCTCCGGCACCTGGGTCAACGACCACTGGCCTTTCGGGTTGCGCAGCATGCGCACCACGGCGCCGCGGCGGATCTGCTTCTGCGGCGCGGCCTTGTCACCCAGCCCCGAGGCCACCGGTTTCAGGCCGTCGCCGGTGACCGTGATCTCTTCGCCGTCCTGCAGCACAACGACCACCTTGCGCGGCGAGGCTTCGAGCACGACGGCCGCGCGCAGGTCGTCGTTGTCGGGATGTTCGGCCAGGGCTTCTGCCACCCGCGTGTCCAGCGCCGCGGCGTCGGCTGGCAGGTCGACATAGGCCTCCGGGCCGCGGTAGATCTGGCGCAGTTCGAAGTCCATCAAGCCCCGGCGCAGTGCACGGTAGGCCACGGCCTGTTCGGCCGCATTCACCGTCAGCGTGGCGTTCAGGCCCCGGCTGTAGCTCTCGTCGCCGTACTGCATGAAGATCAGCTGGCGCGCGGTCTCGGCCACGAAGCCCGCGTGCACCGCCACCTCCAACTGCGTGCGGTAGCGCAGCTTTTCCGCCTTCGCGGCGGTGGCCTCGTCCTCGCTGATGAAGTCGTTGGCCTGCATGCGCTCGATGATGTGCTGCTGGCGCACCGTGGCCCGCTTCGGGTTCACGATCGGGTTGTAGGCCGAGGGCGCCTTGGGCAGGCCGGCCAGCATCGCGGCTTCGGCGATCGTCACGTCGTTCAGCGGCTTGCCGAAGTAGATCTCCGAGGCCGCCGCGAAGCCGTATGAGCGCTGGCCGAGGTAGATCTGGTTCATGTAGGCCTCGAGGATCTGGTCCTTCGAGAGCTGGCTCTCGATCTTCCAGGTCAGCAGCACCTCGTAGATCTTGCGCGTGAAGGTCTTCTCGGTCGACAGGTAGAAGTTGCGCGCCACCTGCATCGTGATCGTCGAGGCGCCCTGGCTGCGCGCCTCGCTGAACTGCGCCAGGCCGGCGCGCAGCATGCCCAGGTAGTCCACGCCGCCGTGGTCGTAGAAGCGCGCATCTTCGATGGCCAGAACGGCGTCCTTCATGACCTTGGGGATCTTGGCGATCGGTACGAAACTGCGCCGCTCTTCGCCGAATTCACCCAGCAGCACGCCGTCGGCCGAGAACACCCGCAGCGGCAGCTTAGGCCGGTAATCGGTGAGGCTGGTGATCGAGGGCAGGTTCGGGTAGGCGACCGCCAGCGCGATGGCGACCAGGGCCGCGATCAGCAGCAGGCCGGCCATGACCGAGACGACGAGCCAGCCCAAGGGGCGCAAGACCCAGGAGGCCCAGGTGGGAAGGTGGGGGTTCAGGCTCACGCGGATCGGGGCGACATGAGCCGCCATGGCAGCGCCGTCAACGGCGCGTCGATTATAGGAAGCGCTGCCGCGCGCCCTGCGGTGTTGTGTGAACTGTTGCGCGCGCTCCGCTGGCGCGGTCGGTTCGTAAGCGCCCAAAGGCGCTAGGCTCGCGTCCCGATGCACCGCCAATCTGCTGCCAAAGCCAGTCAACGTTACACAACGTTGAGCCCCCCCAAAGCGTGCGTTTTGCTTGGGCCGGCTTGGGCTTTACTGCTAGCATTCAAGTAACTTCTTAACAGTCCATTGTGCGGTTTCGTCACACTTTACCGTGCAGTTGGGGGGAATCGACGTGAGCTTTGTTGACTCGCTTTTGGGCCGCAAACACCCATCGATGATCGGGCTGGACATCAGCACATCGAGCGTGAAGCTGGTCGAGCTCGGTCAGAGCGCCAACGGTGAGTTCATCGTCGAGCGTTTCGCCTCCGAGCCGTTCGACAAGGGTTGGATCACCGACGGACAGATCGAGAAATTCGACGAGGTTGCCGATGCCGTGCGCCGCGTCGTGAGCAAGAGCGGCACACGCACCAAGAACGTGGTGATGGCAATGCCGCAGTCGGCTGTCATCACCAAGAAGATCATGCTGCCGGCCGGCTTGCGCGAGGAAGAGCTCGAACTGCAGGTCGAAAGCGAAGCCAACCAATACATCCCGTTCTCGCTCGACGAGGTCAGCCTCGACTTCTGCGTCATCGGCCCGAGCCCGACCTCGGTCGGCGACGTCGAGGTGCTGATCGCCGCGTCGCGCAAGGACCGCGTGCAAGACCGCCAGGGCCTGGCCGAAGCCGCCGGCCTGAAGCCGGTGGTGCTCGACATCGAAAGCCACGCCTCGCGCCTGGCCATGAGCCGGATCGTCAAGGCCTTGCCGAACGAGGGCAAGGATGCGCTGGTAGCGCTGTTCGAAATCGGTGCCGACACCACCAGCCTCAAGGTGTTGCGCGACGACGAAATGCTCTACGACCGCGACCAGGCGTTCGGCGGCTCGCAGCTCTCGCAGCTGATCTCGCGCCAGTACGGCTTTTCGTTCGAGGAAGCCGAGCAGAAGAAGCTCGGCGGCGACCTGCCGGAAGACTACGAATCGGCGATCCTCGGCCCGTTCGTCGACAGCCTGTCGCAAGAGATCGGCCGGGCGCTGCAGTATTTCTTCACCAGCACGCCGCACCACAAGGTGCACTACGTGATGCTGGCCGGTGGCACCGCCACGCTGCCGGGCCTGAAGGAACGCGTCACCGAACTGACCGGTTTCGCCTCGATGGTCGTCAACCCTTTCGAACACATGAAGCTCGGCGGCTCGGTGCGTGAGAACAAGGTGCGTCGCGAGGCGCCCTCGTACCTCACGGCCTGCGGCTTGGCGATGCGGAGGTTCATGCAGTGATCCTCATCAACCTGCTTCCCCACCGGGAAGAAAAACGCCAGCGACGCAAGGTCGCGTACTTCACCGGCCTGGGGCTCGGCGCGGTGGCCGGCCTGCTCGTGGCCGGGCTCTGGTACGGCGTGCTCGACCAGATGAAATCCGCGCAGATGGAGCGCAACGCGTTCCTCGGCGCGGAGATCAAGAAGCTCGAAGCGCAGATCAAGGACATCGCCAACCTGCGCGCCGAGATCGAAGCCCTGAAGGCGCGGCAGAAGGCCGTCGAAGACCTGCAGAGCGATCGCAACATTCCCGTGCACCTGCTCAACGAGTTGGTCAAGCAGACGCCCGAAGGCGTCTACCTCAACTCGATCAAGCAGACCGGCAAGGTGGTGGCCGTGACGGGCGTGGCGCAGAGCAACGAACGTGTGTCCGAGTTCCTGCGCAACACGCTCTACAGCTCGGCCTGGCTCGAGAAGCCCGAACTGGTCGAGATCGTGGCCGGCGGCGCTGCGGCAGGCAGCCGCCAGCGCACCTACAACTTCTCGATGCGGGTGTCGATCAAGGCACCGCCCGTT
>JAABTC010000074.1 GCA_011390055.1 Burkholderiales bacterium
GTGGTGCACCGCGCCCGCTGGCAGCGCTTCCCGCTCGGCCATGCGCTGTGCACGAATGGGCAGGCCGGCGGCGACTTCCACATCCTGACCCAGGGCGAAGTCGAGGTGTACCGCGACGGCCGCAAGGTGGCCGTGCTCGGGCGCGGCCACACTGTCGGCGAGATGGCCTACCTGGCGCCCAGCCCGGACATGCGCCTGCACCGCGCCGATGTGCGGGCCACGGCGCCCTGCACCACGGTGTCGTTCACGCCGCTGTCGCTCGGCCAGTTGTCGGCAGACACGCGGCACCGCTTCGACGACGCCTTCATCAAGGTGCTGGTGCGCCGCCTGCACGCCGCGCACGAAGCGCTGGACCATCCGCGCCGCATCCTGTGAGACTTGTGAACACCCGGGCTTACCCTGTGACCGGCACCTTGCGTGCGTCCGTTCCAGCTCTTGCCGGACCGAACGCGCTCTGCTTCAATCTGGCGCGGCAATCGTGCCGAGGGTTCGAGCATCGAGGAGACAAACATGAGATTGATCATCAGCGCTGTTGCACTGGCGTTCGCCACCTTGTCGACACCGGTTTTCGCAGCGGCCCATGCCGCGGCGGCACCGGCGGCCGACAAGAAGCCCACCGCGCAGCAAAGCAAGATGGCGACCTGCAACAAGGACGCTGGCGACAAGAAGCTGGAAGGCGACCCGCGCAAGGCCTTCATGAAGGAGTGCCTGTCGGCCAAGTCCGCCGGGGCGACAGCGCAGCAGGACAAGATGAAGATGTGCAACAAGGATGCCGGCGACAAGAAGCTGGCCGGCGATCCGCGCAAGGCCTTCATGAAGGAGTGCCTCAGCAAGAAGGCGTAAGCGTGAGCTCGCTGCGTTGACGAAAGCCCGGCCACGCCGGGCTTTTTTCATGGCGCTGCCGATGCCGCTTGGGACCAGTAACGCTCGTCGCCCCAGCTCTGCTTGAGCAGGTCGATCCACAGCCGCACGCGCAGCGGCAGGTGCTTGCGCTGCGGGAACACGGCGAAGATGCCGTTGGGCGGCGCGGCGTGTTCGTCGAGCACGCTGACCAAGCGTCCCTGCGCAATTTCCCCGTCCACCTCCCAGGTGCTGCGCCAGGCGATGCCCAGACCCTGCGCGCACCAGTCGTGCAGGACCTGGCCGTCGCTGCAGTCGAGACGGCCGTTGGGCCGCAGGTGCGTCAGGGCACCGTCGACGCTGAAGGCCCAGCCGCGCGTCTGGCTGGCGTCGGAGCTCAGCGTCAGGCACTCGTGACGCTGCAGATCGGCCGGCGTCTTGGGCGTTCCGGCGCGTTGCAGGTAGCTCGGCGCTGCCACGCACAGTCGGCGGTTGTCCGCCAATCGCACACTCACCAGGCTCGAATCGGGCAGGTCGCCGACCCTGACCGCGCAATCGAAGCCCTCGTTGACGATGTCGACGACGCGGTCGGAAAGATTCAGGGAGACGTGAACATCGGGATGCTGGGCCAGGTAGCGGGGCACCATCGGCGCCACGTGACGGCGTCCGAAGCCGGCCGGCGCCGTGATCCGCAAGTAACCGCTCGCTTTGACCCCGCCGGCACTGACGCTCGCCTCGGCGTTGCCCAGATCGGCCAGGATGCGCTGGCAATCGTCGAGGAAGGCGCTGCCTTCGTGCGTCAGCGTGATGCGCCGCGTCGTGCGCAACAACAGTTTGACCCCGAGCCGCTCCTCGAGCGCATCGATGCGCCGGCCGATCACCGCGGGAGCCACCCCTTCGGCATGGGCCGCGGCCGTCAGGCTGCCCTTGCCCGCCACCGACACGAAGGACTCGATCTGTTTGAGCTTGTCCATCGCTGGATTTTGCATCGCAGTCATCAATGACGGCTGTTTTGCTGCCTTAATGCTGCCGTCGACAGCGAATAGAGTGCCTCATGACCGCCCGAACCTCCCTGCACGGCCTGCAAGTGGCCACCGAACTTCAGCGTTTCATCGACGACGAGGTGTTGCCCGGCACGGGTGTGGAGCGCGACGCCTTCTGGCTCGGCTTGGCCGACCTGGTGCGCACGCTGGCGCCGCAGAACGCAGCGCTGTTGGCCGAACGCGAGCGCCTGCAAGGTGAGCTCGACGCCTGGCACCGAGCCCACCCCGGGCCGATCACCGACATGCTCGGCTACCGCGCCTTTCTCGAACGGATCGGCTACCTGGTGCCCGCGCCCGCCGAGGTGAGTGCGACCGCCAGCCACGTCGACGACGAACTTGCCCTGCAGGCCGGCCCGCAGCTGGTGGTGCCCGTGCTGAACGCCCGCTATGCCTTGAACGCGGCCAACGCACGCTGGGGTTCGCTGTACGACGCGCTCTATGGCACCGATGTCATCGCGGAGACCGAGGGTATCGAAAAGGGCAAGGGCTACAACCCGGCGCGCGGCGCCAAGGTGATCGACTACGCCCGCAACGTGCTGGACCAGGCGGCGCCCTTGGCGGGCGCTTCGCACAGGGATGCGACGCTCTACCGCGTGGCCGGCGGCCAGCTGCAGGTCGGCCTCGCCAACGGTAGCGTGACGGCGCTCGTCGAGCCTGCGAAGTTTGTCGGCTACCAGGGCCCCGCCGATGCACCGACCTCGGTGCTGCTGCGCCACAACGGCATCCATCTGGACATCCGCATCGACCGCGCCACGGCCATCGGCAAAGTCGATGGCGCCGGCATCAGCGACGTGGTGGTGGAAGCGGCGCTGTCCACCATCATGGACCTGGAGGATTCGGTGGCCGTCGTCGATGCCGCCGACAAGGTGCTGGCCTACCGCAACTGGCTGGGCATCCTGAAGGGCACGCTCACCGAGGCGGTCAGCAAGAACGGCAAGACTTTCACCCGCGGTCTGAACCCCGACCGCGAGTACACCAGCCCGGCTGGCGGCAAGCTCGTGCTCCACGGCCGGTCGCTGATGTTCGTTCGCAACGTCGGTCACCTGATGACGAACCCGGCGATCCTTCACGACGGCGGCAAGGAAATCCCGGAGGGCATCCTGGACGCGGTGGTGACCACGGCCATCGCGATCCACGACCTGCGGCGCAAGGACCTGGCGGGCGGCATCAGGAACTCGCGCAGGGGCTCGGTGTACATCGTCAAGCCCAAGATGCACGGGCCCGCCGAAGTGGCGTTTGCCTCGCAGCTGTTCAGCCGCGTCGAAGCCCTGCTCGGTCTGCCGGAAAACACCGTCAAGCTCGGCATCATGGACGAGGAGCGCCGCACCAGCGTCAACCTCAAGGCCTGCCTGGCCGAGGCCGCCGCGCGCGTGGCCTTCATCAACACCGGGTTCCTCGACCGCACCGGCGACGAGATTCACACCGCCATGTACGCCGGCGCCATGATGCGCAAGCCGTTGATGAAGAACGCCAGCTGGCTGCGTGCCTACGAGATGAGCAACGTGCAGATCGGCCTGGCCTGTGGCCTGCGCGGTCGTGCCCAGATCGGCAAGGGCATGTGGGCCATGCCGGACCTGATGGCCGAGATGATGAAGCAGAAGATCGCGCACCCGCAGGCTGGCGCCAACACCGCGTGGGTGCCGTCGCCGACGGCCGCCACGCTGCATGCGCTGCACTACCTGCAGGTCGACGTCGCCTCGCTGCAGAAGGACATGGAGGTCTTCGTCAACGAGCGCAAGTCCCTGGCGATGGAGGAAAACCTGCTGAACGCGATCCTGCAGATCCCGGTCGCGCTGCTGCCGTTCTGGACCCGCGCCGAAATCCAGGCGGAACTGGACAACAACGTGCAGGGCATCCTCGGCTACGTGGTGCGCTGGATCGACCAGGGCGTCGGCTGCTCGAAGGTGCCCGACATTCACAACGTGGGCCTGATGGAGGACCGCGCCACGCTGCGCATCTCGAGCCAGCACATCGCCAACTGGTTGCAGCACGGGGTGACCGACGAGGCCCAGGTTCGCGCCACGTTCGAGCGCATGGCGGCGGTGGTGGACGGGCAAAACGCCGGCGACCCGCTGTACCGGCCGATGGCCGGGCACTTCGACACCTCGGCCGCCTACCAGGCCGCCTGCGACCTGGTGTTCAAGGGCAAGGAACAGCCGAGCGGCTACACCGAGCCGCTGCTGCACGCCTGGCGACTGCGGGTCAAGGCGGGCGTGGCGACGCACTGAGCCGTCGCGCGGCAGCGCCGCAGCGGTCGGTGCGTGCCTAGAATCGTGCACCCCCTGTGAGCACCGCTGTACCGCCCACCTCCTGTGATGTCCTCGTCGTCGGCGCCGGCCCGGCCGGCAGCGCCTGCGCGCAGCAGCTCGCGCGCGCCGGCTTCTCGGTGGTGCTGGCCGACCAGCATGTGTTCCCGCGGGACAAGGTCTGCGGTGACGGACTGATCCCCGATGCTCACACCGCCTTCGGCCGGCTGGGTGTCTACCAGGAGGTGATGCAGGCAGCACAACGTGCGACACACATCGCCTGCATCGCGCCGCGCGGCGGGCGCATCGAGGTACCCGGGCGCGTGGCCGTGCTGCCGCGCGCCGAACTCGACGACATCCTGCGCCGGTCCGCCGTCACCGCGGGTGCGCAGTGGCTGGCGCCGGCGCGCTTCGAGGCCCCGCTCTTCGACGGCCAGCGGGTCTACGGCGCGCGCCTGAAGTGCGACGACGGCGTGCGCGAAGTGCGTGCGCAGTGGACCGTGCTGGCCACCGGTGCGGTGCCGCAGGCGCTGATCGCCGCCGAGATGTGCGAGCGCCGCACGCCCAGCGGCGTCGCGCTGCGCGGGTATATCAGCAACCCGGCGATGGTCGGGCGCATCCGCTCGCTCGAAGTGCTCTGGCACAAGCGCCTGTCCAAGGGCTACGGCTGGATCTTTCCCTGCCCGAACGGGGTCTTCAACATCGGCGTCGGGCTGGCGCAGAGCCACAGCGTCAGCCGGCGTGATGGCGGCGAAGCCATGGTCGACGTCAACCTGCGCGAGATGTTCGACCGCTTCTGCGAGGTCTACGCGCCCGCGGGCGAGTTGTGCAGGACCGGCGAAAGACTGGGGCCGCTGAAAGGCGCGCCGTTGCGCTGCTCGCTGGCCGGTGCGCGGTACACCCGGCCCGGGCTGCTGGTCACCGGCGAAGCCGCCGGGGCCACTTATGCCTTCACCGGCGAAGGCATCGGCAAGGCGCTGGAGACCGGCATCCTGGCCGCCGAAACGATCGCCGAAGGGCGCGACACCTTGCTCACCGACGCGCAACTGCGGGCCCGCTACGAAGCCTCGTTGCTGGCGCTCAAGCCGCGCTTCGACCTGTACGAGCGCGCCAACACCGTCAACGACCATCCGTGGCTGGCCGACCTGCTGATCTGGCGCGCCCGGCGCAGCCCGCGCATCTTGAAGCGCATGGCCGCCGTGCTCGAGGAGAAGGGCAACCCCGGCAACCTGATCTCGCTGCGCGGCATGGCCCGCCTGTTCCTGCCGATCTCCTGAGCGTTACGGGCACGCCTGCGCATGTGCCAGCTTCTCGGCATGAACGCCAACACGCCGACCGACGTGTGCTTCAGCTTCGCCGGGCTGGCACGCCGCGCCGACGAGCACAAGGACGGCTTCGGCATCGCGTTCTTCGAGGACCGCGGGCTGCGCACCTTCGTCGACCACCACAGCGCACGCGTTTCGCCGGTGGCCGAGCTGGTCAAGCGCTACCCGATCAAGAGCGACAACGTCATCGCCCACATCCGCAAGGCCACGCAGGGCCGCGTGGCGCTGGAAAACACGCACCCCTTCGTGCGCGAGCTGTGGGGCCGCTACTGGGTGTTCGCCCACAACGGCGATCTGAAGCGGTTCGAACCGCGGCTGCACGCGGCCTTCCGCCCGGTGGGCGACACCGACAGCGAGCGCGCGTTCTGTTGGCTGATGCAGGAGCTGGCCAAGGCCCACGCCAGCGTGCCGAGCGTGGCCGAACTGAGCGCCACCCTCGCCGAGCTGCTGCCCACGCTGGGCGCCCATGGCAGCTTCAACGCGCTGCTGTCGAACGGCCAGGCCTTGTGGGCCCATGCGTCGACCCACCTGCACTGGCTGGTGCGCCAGCACCCGTTCCGCGCCGCCACGCTGGCCGACGAAGACCTGAGTGTCGATTTCGCATCGCTGACCCAGCCGAGCGACCGCATCGCGATCGTGGCCACGCAACCCCTGACGGCCGACGAGCCCTGGGTTGCGATGGCCCCGGGCGAGTTGCGCGCCTTCGTTGCCGGCGTGCCGGCACCGCCGAGCCCGGGCTGACACCCGCGCAGCCCCGGATAGCGGCCGCTGGCCCTCGGTGGGCACAATCGCCGCACTCCCGCTTTCGGCCCGGCCCATGTCCGACTTGCCCGTTCCGCGCTTCGACACCTTCTACCGCCACAGCGAGCTGACCCGGCTGCTGTTCGATTACGCCGACGCGCTGCCGAACCTGATCAGCGTGCGCTCGCTGGGCAAGAGTCACGAGGGCCGCGACATCTGGGTGGTGGCGATCACCAACAACGCCAGCGGCGCCGACACCGACAAGCCGGCCTTCTGGATCGACGGCAACATCCACGCGGCCGAACTCACCGCCAGCACCGCCTGCCTCTACTACCTGCACCACCTGGCCAGCGGCCACGGCATCGATGTCGAACTGACGCACCTGCTCGACACGCGCTGCATCTACCTGTGCCCGCGCCTGAACCCCGACGGGGCCGAACTGGCCCTGGCCGACCGGCCGCGCCACATCCGCTCGTCGACCCGGCACTATCCGCACGACGAGGAGCCGGTCGAAGGGCTCACGGTCGAGGACATCGACGGCGACGGGCGCGTGCTGTCGATGCGCGTGCCCGATCCGCATGGGCCCTACAAGAAGCATGCGAGCGAGCCGCGCCTGCTGGTGCCGCGCGAGCCGGGTGAATTCGGCGGCCAGTACTACCGCTTGATGCCCGAGGGCACGCTGACCCATTGGGACGGCCTGATGGTCAAGGTCAACAGGGACCGCGAGGGCCTGGACCTGAACCGCAACTTTCCGGCCCAGTGGCGCCAGGAGTTCGAGCAGGTCGGCGCCGGGCCCTACCCGACCAGCGAGCCCGAGGTGCGGGCCATGGTGGCCTTCGTCGCGGCCCACCCGAACATCGGCGCGGCGGTGAGCTTCCACACCCACAGCGGCGTGATCCTGCGCCCGATGGGCACGCAGAGCGACGCCGACATGGTCCCCGAGGACCTGTGGACCTACAAGCGCTTCTCGGACCTCGGCGCGAAGCTGAGCGGCTACCCCGCCATCAGCATCTTCCACGACTTCAAGTACCACCCGAAGGAGATCGTCACCGGCACCCAGGACTGGCTCTACGAACACCTGGGCGCGTTGTTCTGGACCGTCGAGCTGTGGTCGCCGAACAAGGAAGCCGGCATCACCGATTACGACTGGATCCACTGGTACCGCGAACATCCAACCGAAGACGACCTGAAGTTGCTGAAGTGGAGCGACGAGCAGTGCGGCGGGCAGGCCTACGTCGACTGGCGGCCCTTCATGCACCCGCAGCTCGGCGCGGTCGAGATCGGCGGTTGGGACAAGATGAATTTCTGGCGTAACCCGCCACCGCACCTGCGCGAACGCGAGGCGGCGCGCTTTCCGGCCTGGCTGACGCAGATCGCGCTGTCACTGCCCAGGCTCGAGGTGCTGCGCACCGAGGTGCGCGCGCTCGGCCCCGACACCTGGCGCATCCGCTTCGCGGTGGCCAACAGCGGCTGGCTGCCGGCCTACGTGACGCAGCGGGCGCTGGCACGCAAGGTGGTCCGCGGCGTGATG
>JAABTC010000075.1 GCA_011390055.1 Burkholderiales bacterium
CTCCATCGTGTAGGTCGCACGGCCTTGCGACATCGAGCGCAGCGTGGTCGAGTAGCCGAACATCTCCGACAGCGGTACTTCGGCCTTGATGACCTTGCCACCGCCGGGCATGTCGTCCATGCCCTGCACCATGCCGCGGCGCGAGCTCAGATCGCCCATCACACTGCCTGCGTAGTCTTCGGGCGTCTCGACCTCGACGGCCATCATCGGCTCCAGGATCACCGGGCTGGCCTTGCGGCAGCCGTCCTTGAAGCCAAACGACGCAGCCATCTTGAACGCGTTCTCGTTCGAGTCGACCTCGTGGTACGAACCGAAGGTCAACGTGACCTTGATGTCGACCACCGGGTAGCCGGCGAGAACGCCCGCGGGCAACGAGTCTTCCACGCCCTTCTTGACGGCCGGGATGAACTCGCGCGGCACCACACCGCCCTTGATCGCGTCGACGAATTCGAAGCCCTTGCCCGGCTCCTGCGGCTCGACCGTGAGAACGACGTGACCGTACTGGCCCTTGCCGCCGGATTGCCGCACGAACTTGCCCTCGACGTCGCTCACCGACTTGCGGATCGTCTCGCGGTAGGCCACCTGCGGCTTGCCCACGTTGGCCTCGACGCCGAATTCGCGCTTCATGCGGTCGACGATGATTTCCAGGTGCAGCTCGCCCATGCCGGAAATGATGGTCTGGCCGCTCTCTTCGTCGGTCTTGACGCGGAACGACGGGTCTTCCTGCGCCAGGCGGCCCAGCGCAATGCCCATCTTCTCCTGGTCGGCCTTGGTCTTGGGCTCGACGGCTTGCGAAATCACCGGCTCGGGGAAGACCATGCGCTCGAGCGTGATCAAGGACGCCGGGTCGCACAACGTTTCGCCGGTCGTCACGTCCTTCAAGCCGACGCAGGCCGCGATGTCGCCGGCCAGGATTTCCTTGATCTCTTCACGCTGGTTGGCGTGCATCTGCAAGATGCGGCCGATGCGCTCCTTCTTGCCTCGGATCGGGTTGTAAACCGAGTCGCCGCTCTTCAGCACGCCCGAATAGACGCGCACGAAAGTGAGCTGGCCGACGTAGGGGTCGGTCATCAGCTTGAAAGCCAGCGCAGCGAACTTCTCGTCGTCGGCAGCACGGCGCGAAGTCGGTTTGTCGTCGTCGTCCATGCCAGGAACCGGCGGGATGTCGATCGGCGAGGGCATGAAGTCGATCACGCCGTCGAGCATGCGTTGCACACCCTTGTTCTTGAAGGCGGTGCCGCAGAACATGGGCTGGATCTCGGCCGCGATGGTGCGCGTGCGGATGCCGAGCTTGATCTCGTCCTCGCTCAGCTCACCCGACTCGAGGTACTTGTTCATCAGCTCTTCGCTGGCTTCGGCCGCGGCCTCGAGCATGTTCTCGCGCCACTTCTGCGCTTCCACCACCAGCGCCTCGGGAATCTCGCGGTAATCGAACTTCATGCCTTGCGAGGCCTCGTCCCAGATGATGGCCTTCATCTTGATGAGGTCGATCACGCCGGTGAAGTTCTCCTCCGCGCCGATCGGAATCACGATCGGCACCGGGTTGGCCTTGAGCCGCGCCTTCATCTGGTCGTAGACCTTGTAGAAGTTGGCACCCGTGCGGTCCATCTTGTTGACGAACGCCAGGCGCGGCACCTTGTACTTGTTGGCTTGGCGCCAGACGGTCTCGGACTGCGGCTGCACACCACCGACCGCGCAATACACCATGCAGGCGCCGTCGAGCACGCGCATCGAACGCTCGACCTCGATCGTGAAGTCGACGTGTCCGGGCGTGTCGATGATGTTGATGCGATGCTCGGGGTAGGACAGCTCCATGCCCTTCCAGAAGCAGGTGGTCGCAGCCGACGTGATCGTGATGCCACGCTCCTGCTCCTGCTCCATCCAGTCCATCGTGGCCGCGCCGTCATGCACCTCGCCGATCTTGTGGTTCACACCCGTGTAGAACAGGATGCGCTCGGTGGTGGTGGTCTTGCCGGCATCGATGTGCGCGCTGATACCGATGTTGCGGTAGCGCTCGATGGGGGTCTTGCGGGCCATGATCATTTCTCCAAATGCACGGGCCGCCGACGGGTTCAGGAAAACCCGAAGGCGGCCGCAGGGACGGAATTTAGAAGCGGAAGTGCGAGAAAGCCTTGTTGGCTTCGGCCATGCGGTGGACCTCGTCGCGTTTCTTCATCGCGCCGCCGCGGCCTTCGCTGGCCTCGAGCAGTTCGTTGGCCAGGCGCGCAGCCATCGACTTCTCGCCGCGCTTGCGGGCCGAATCTTTCAACCAGCGCATGGCCAGCGCGACGCGGCGCACGGGGCGAACTTCCACGGGAACCTGGTAGTTCGCACCGCCGACACGGCGGGACTTGACCTCGACCATCGGCTTGATGTTGTTCATGGCGACCATGAAGACCTCGAGCGGGTCCTTGCCGGCCTTCTTCTCGACCTGTTCCAAGGCACCGTAGATGATGCGCTCGGCGACGGCCTTCTTGCCGGATTCCATGATGACGTTCATGAACTTCGAGAGATCGATGCTGCCGAACTTCGGGTCGGGCAGGATTTCGCGTTTGGGTACTTCGCGACGACGTGGCATGGGACTCTTCCTTTGATTTCAGTTGACGCTCGGCATTTGCCTTGCGACGCGAAGGGCCATCAGACCCTTCACTTACTCGTTTCGCCTTGCCGGCCCTCGGGCCGGTTGATCCAGCGAAGCGTCGATTACGCCTTCTTCGGGCGCTTGGCGCCGTACTTGGAGCGCGATTGCTTGCGGTCCTTGACCCCTTGCAGGTCGAGCGAGCCGCGCACGATGTGGTAGCGCACGCCCGGCAAGTCCTTGACCCGTCCGCCGCGCACCAGCACGACGCTGTGCTCCTGCAGGTTGTGACCCTCACCGCCGATGTACGAGATGATCTCGAAACCGTTGGTCAGGCGCACCTTGGCGACCTTGCGCAGTGCCGAGTTCGGCTTTTTGGGTGTCGTGGTGTACACGCGCGTGCACACACCGCGCCGCTGCGGGCCGCCCTGCAGCGCCGGCGACTTCGACTTGACAGTCTCGGTCTCGCGGCCGTGGCGCACGAGTTGGTTGATGGTAGGCATGAGGTGACTTGTTCCCGTTTGAAGTCAGACCGAAAAAGCTTCGTTCTCGGGAGAAGCCGAGCGCTCCGAAGTGTGGAGTCGGGCTCGAAACCGGAACGCCTGGGAACCAGGGCCACGGTGAGCCGCTCGACAAAGAGCGCAGCAGAATCTGCCGGAAAGCCCGCGAGTATATTCGTTCAAACCCTCGCGAGCAAGGCGACGGGTCAAAAGAGCCCCATGCAGCGCCCCGCCATCGTCATCGACACCAACGTGGTCCTGGACTGGCTGTTGTTCGACGATCCGTCGGTGCGCGGGCTCGCCGACGCGGTGCAAACGTGCCGCGTCGACTGGATTGCCACCGCCGACATGCGCGACGAACTGGCCCATGTGCTCGGCCGCGGTCTGGCGGCGCAGCGCGGCGCCCGTGCCGAGGCGGTGCTGGCGGCGTTCGACGCGCGGGTGCGCAGCGTGCCCCGCCCACAACCGCTTGCACCCGGTTGGCGCTGCAGCGATCCCGATGATCAGAAATTCGTCGACCTGGCACGTGACGCCGGAGCGCGCTGGCTGCTGAGCCGCGACCGGGCCGTGCTGAAACTGGCGCGACGGGCGCGCGCCTGCGGCTGGCAGATCCTTGCGCCCTCGGCGTGGCACGAGACGGCCTGACCCCAAAAAGAAAGGCGGCCGCAGCCGCCTTTCCTGCCGCCGCAGCGGCCTGCTTCGCGAACGACCTCAGTCGAGCGCCGCGTCGCTGCCGCTCACTGCCGGTGTCGCCGTGGCCGTTTCCGCATCGAGCGCCGCCAGTTGCGCCGAAGCCAGTTCCTCGGCCTCCTGCTGGGCGATCGCACGACGCTCGCTCTCGTCCATCTCTTCCTTGACCTTGCGCGCGGCATGGAAGGCCATGCCGGTGCCGGCCGGGATCAGGCGACCGACGATCACGTTTTCCTTCAAACCGCGGAGCTCGTCGCGCTTGCCCATGATGGCAGCCTCGGTGAGCACGCGGGTCGTCTCCTGGAAGGAGGCGGCCGAGATGAAGGAATCGGTCGACAGGCTGGCCTTGGTGATGCCCAGCAACACGTCGGCATGCGTGGCGATCAGCTTGCCTTCGGCGCGCAACTTGTCGTTGGTGCCGAGCAATTCCGAACGCTCGACCTGCTCGCCGTTGATGTACTTGCTGTCGCCCGCGTTGGTGATCTGCACCCGACGCAGCATCTGGCGCACGATCACCTCGATGTGCTTGTCGTTGATCTTCACGCCTTGCAGGCGATACACGTCCTGCACTTCGTCGACGATGTAGCGCGCCAGCTCTTCGATCCCCAGCAGGCGCAGGATGTCCTGCGGATCGGCCGAGCCGTCGACCACCAGCTCGCCACGGTTGACCACCTGGCCCTCGTGCACCAGGATGTTCTTCTCCTTGGCGACCAGTTCCTCGTGGACCTTGCCCTCCGGGTCGGTGATCTGCAGGCGGTTCTTGCCCTTGGTCTCCTTGCCGAACGACACCGTGCCAGTGATTTCGGCCAGCGTGCCCACGTCCTTCGGGCTGCGCGCTTCGAAGAGTTCGGCCACCCGCGGCAAGCCGCCGGTGATGTCGCGCGTCTTCTGGCCTTCCATCGGGATACGCGCCAGCACTTCGCCAGGCGCCAGATCCTGTCCGTCGCGGATCTGGATCAGCGAGCCGACCGGGAAGCCGATCGTCACCGAGTGGTCGGTGCCGGGGATCTTCACTTCGTTGCCGGCTGCGTCGAGCAGCTTGACCTGCGGGCGCACCACCTTGGCCGCGCCACGCCGCTTCGGGTCGATCACCACGAGGGTCGAAAGCCCCGTGACCTCGTCCATCTGCTTGGCGACAGTAGAGCCTTCCTCGACGTTCTCGAACTTCGCCTTGCCGGCGAACTCGGTGATGATCGGGCGGGTCAGCGGATCCCAGTTGGCCAGCACGGTGCCGGCCTTGAGTTGCTGGTCGGCCTTGACGTTGAGCGTGGCGCCGTAAGGCACCTTGTGGCGCTCGCGCTCGCGACCATGCGGGTCGAGCACGATGATCTCGCCCGAGCGCGAAATCACCACCTGCTCCTTCTTCCCGTTGGTCACGTAGCGCATCGTCGGATTGAAGGCGATGTGGCCGTCCGACTTGGCATCCACGCTGTTGGCCACCGCCGCCCGCGACGCCGCACCACCGATGTGGAAGGTGCGCATCGTCAGCTGCGTGCCGGGCTCGCCGATCGACTGGGCGGCGATGACGCCGATCGCCTCGCCGACGTTGACCAGGCCGCCACGGCCGAGGTCACGCCCATAGCACTTGGCGCAGATGCCGAAGCGAGTGGCACAGGTCAGCGGCGTGCGAACCTTGACTTCGTCGACGCCCGCAGCTTCTGTCACGTCGAGCGTGTCTTCGTCGAGCATGTTGCCTGCAGGCACCAGCGGCTGCTGGGTCTCGGGGTGCAGCACGTCGACCGCGGCCATGCGGCCCAGGATCCGGTCGCGCAGGCTTTCGATCACTTCACCGCCCTCGACCAGTGCGCGCATGTTCATGCCGTTCTGGGTGCCGCAATCGTCTTCGATGACGACCAGGTCCTGCGTCACGTCGACCAAGCGGCGCGTGAGGTAGCCCGAGTTTGCGGTCTTCAACGCCGTGTCCGCCAGGCCCTTGCGGGCGCCGTGGGTGGAGATGAAGTACTGCAGCACGTTCAGCCCTTCACGGAAGTTGGCCGTGATCGGCGTCTCGATGATCGAGCCGTCGGGCTTGGCCATCAGGCCGCGCATGCCGGCCAGCTGACGGATCTGCGCGGCCGAGCCGCGAGCGCCCGAGTCGGCCATCATGTAGATCGAGTTGAACGATTCCTGCTCGACTTCCTTGCCGTGGCGGTCCTGGACCTTCTGCTTCGACAGCTGGCTCATCATCACGCGGCCGACTTCGTCGCCGGTCTTGCCCCAGATGTCGACCACCTTGTTGTAGCGCTCGCCGGAAGTGACCAGACCCGAGACGTACTGCTGCTCGATCTCCTTGACCTCCTTCTCGGCACGCTCGATCAGGCCCGGCTTTTCCTTGGGCACCAGCATGTCATCGATGCCGATCGAAATGCCGGCGCGCGTGGCCAAGCGGAAGCCCGCCTGCAGCAGCTTGTCGGCCAGCACCACGGTTTCCTTCAGGCCGCACTTGCGGAAGGACACGTTGATCAGCTTGCTGATCTCCTTCTTCTTCAGCGCCTTGTTGATGTGCGCGAACGGCAGCCCCTTGGGCAGGATCTCCGACAACAGCGCACGGCCGACCGTCGTGTCCACGAGCTTGGTGACGGGCGTGAATTCGCCGTCCTCGCCCTTGACGTACTCGGTCAGGCGCACGGCCACCTTGGCGGTCACTTCCACCTGGGCGTTGTCGAGCGCACGTTGCACCTCGGCGATGTCGGCAAAGATCATCCCCTCGCCCTTGGCGTTGATGCGGTCGCGCGTGGCGTAGTACAGCCCCAGCACCACGTCCTGCGAGGGCACGATCGACGGTTCGCCCGAGGCCGGGAAGAGCACGTTGTTGGAGGCCAGCATCAGCGTGCGGGCTTCCATCTGCGCCTCGATCGACAGCGGGATGTGCACGGCCATCTGGTCGCCGTCGAAGTCGGCGTTGAAGGCAGCGCAAACCAGCGGATGCAGCTGGATCGCCTTGCCTTCGATCAGCACCGGTTCGAAGGCCTGGATGCCCAGGCGGTGCAGCGTCGGGGCGCGGTTCAACAGAACCGGGTGCTCCTTGATGACTTCTTCAAGGATGTCCCAGACCACCGGCGTGCCGGATTCGACTTCCTTCTTGGCCGCCTTGATGGTGGTGGCGATGCCCATCGCTTCGAGGCGCGAGAAGATGAACGGCTTGAACAGTTCGAGCGCCATCAGCTTGGGCAGGCCGCACTGATGCAGCTTGAGCGTCGGGCCCACGACGATGACCGAACGGCCCGAGTAGTCGACGCGCTTGCCCAGCAGGTTCTGGCGGAAGCGGCCGCTCTTGCCCTTGATCATGTCGGCCAGCGACTTCAGCGCGCGCTTGTTCGCACCCGTCATCGCCTTGCCACGACGGCCGTTGTCGAGCAGGCTGTCGACGGCTTCCTGCAGCATGCGCTTCTCGTTGCGCACGATGATCTCCGGTGCCTTCAACTCGAGCAGCCGCGCCAGGCGGTTGTTGCGGTTGATGACGCGACGGTACAGGTCGTTCAGGTCCGAGGTGGCGAAGCGGCCACCATCCAGCGGCACCAGCGGACGCAGATCCGGCGGCAGCACCGGCAGCACGTCCATCACCATCCAGTTGGGCTTGATGCCCGACTTCTTGAAGGCCTCCATGACCTTCAGGCGCTTGCTGTTCTTCTTGATCTTCAGCTCGGAGCCGGTCATGTCGTTGCGGATCTTGTCGATCTCAACGTCCAGGTCCATCTCCTCGAGCAGCTTCTTGATGCCCTCGGCGCCCATCAGCGCGATGAATTCGTCGCCGAACTCGGTGCGCTTGGCGTCGTGGTCGTCCTCGCTCATGATCGAGAACTTCTTCAGCGGCGTCATGCCCGGATCGACGACGACATACGCCTCGAAGTACAGCACGCGCTCGATGT
>JAABTC010000076.1 GCA_011390055.1 Burkholderiales bacterium
GGTTTGCGCAGCGAGCGCGGCTATCTCGCCACGCGCCTGTTCCAGTGTCAGCGACTTGCGGTACAGCAGGCGGTACATCTGCTTGACGGCGTCGAGGCGCTCGGCATTGAAGCCGCGCCGCTTCAGGCCTTCGGCATTGAAGCCGTGCGCCTCGGCTGGGTTGCCGGCGGCGGTGAGGAACGGCGGCAGGTCTTGCGAGAGTCGGGTCTGGAAGCCCGTCATCGCGTGCGCGCCGACGCGCACGAACTGGTGCACCCCCGACAGTCCGCCGAGGAAGACCCAGTCGCCCAGGTGCACGTGGCCGGCCAGCTGCACCGCATTCGCCAGGATCGTGTGGCTGCCGATCTGGCAGTCGTGGGCCACGTGCACGTAGGCCATGACCCAGTTGTCGTCGCCCATCGACGTGACGCCGCGGTCCTGCACGGTGCCGGTGTTGAAGGTCGTGAACTCGCGGATGGTGTTGGCATTGCCGATGTGCAGCTCGGTCGGCTCGCCGGCGTACTTCTTGTCCTGCGGCGGACCGCCGAGCGCCGCATGCGGGCCGATGCGGTTGTCGGTACCGATCGTCGTGCGGCCGTCGATCACGCAATGCGGTTGCACCTGCGTGTTGGCGCCGATGCGCACGTGGGGGCCGATCATGCAGAACGCGCCGATGCTGACGCCCTCGGCCAGCTCCGCCTCGGGCGCCACCACGGCGCTGGGGTGCACGGTGACGCCGGTGCGCATCGCCCTGGGCTCAGCGGATCTTGCGCATCGTGCAGGTGAGCTGGGCTTCCGCGGCCAGCTCGCCGGCCACGCTGGCCTTGCCGGTGAACTTGTAGATGCCGACCTTCACTCGGTCGAGCGAGACGTCGAGCATCAATTGGTCGCCGGGTTCGACCGGGCGCTTGAAACGCGCGCCATCGATGCCGGCAAAGTAGTAGACCGAATCGTCGTCGAGCTCCATCCCCGTCGACTCGAAGCTCAGCAGTGCGGCGGCCTGCGCCATGGCTTCGAGCTGCATCACGCCCGGCATCACCGGGCGGCGCGGAAAGTGGCCCATGAAGTAGGGCTCGTTCACGCTGACGTTCTTGAGTGCCAGGATGCGCTTGCCCGATTCGATCTCGAGCACCCGGTCGACCATCAGGAACGGATAACGGTGCGGCAGCTTGGCAAGGATCTGGTGGATGTCGAGCATGGCAGGTGGGCTCAGGGACCGTTCTTTTCGAGGTTGCGGATGCGTTCGCGCAGGCTGTGCAACTGGCGCAGCGTGGCCGCGTTCTTTTCCCAGGACGCATTGTCGTCGATGGGAAACACGCCGCTGTAGAGGCCCGGCTTGTGAATCGAGCGTGTCACCACCGTGGCCGCCGAGATGGCCACGTGGTCGGCGAGTTCGAGGTGGCCCAGCACGATCGCGCCGCCGCCGAACGTGCAGTGCGCACCGATGCGCGCGCTGCCGGCGATGCCGACGCAGCCGGCCAGTGCACTGTGAGCGCCGATGCGCACGTTGTGCCCGACCTGCACCAGGTTGTCGAGCTTCACGCCGTCCTCCAGCACGGTGTCTTCCAGGGCGCCGCGGTCGATGCAGGTGTTGGCACCGATCTCGACGTCGTCGCCGATGCGCACGCCGCCGAGTTGTTCGATCTTTTCCCAACCACCGGCATGCGGCGCAAAACCGAAACCGTCGGCGCCGATCACGGCCCCCGGGTGAACGATGCAACGCGCGCCGATGTGCACGTTGTCGGCGATGACCACGCGCGCGCCGATGCGCGTGTCGGCACCGATGCGCGAGCCCGCGCCGACCACCGACAGCGCGCCGACATGGGCACTGGCAGCCACGTCGGCGGCCGGGTCGATGACCGCACTCGGATGGACGCCCGCGCGGGCCACCGGCCGCATGCGTGGCGCCCACCATTGCGACAGGCGGGCGTAGTAGCGGTAGGGATCGGGCGTGACGATGGCCGCGCCGCGCGCTGCAGCCTCGTCTGCCAGTTCGGGGCCGACGATGACACAGGCGGCGCGAGTGCCCGCCAGCTGATTGCGGTAGCGCGGGTGGGCCACGAAACCGATGGCCGAAGCGTCGGCCGATTCGAGGCTGGCGATGCGTTCGATGGCCAGGTTGCCATCCCCGAGCAACTGACCGCCCAGGGCAGCGACGATGTCGGCAAGCGTGACGCGCACGGCCGCGTCGCCTGCGGTCAGCGGCCCGCGTTCAGCGCGTCGATCACCTTCTTGGTGATGTCCACGCGCGGGCTCCAGTGCACCGCGTCCTGCAGGATCAGGTCGTACTTTTCCTGGTCGAAGATCTGCTTGATGACCTTGTTGGCCCGCTCGACGACACCCGAGAGCTCTTCGTTCTTGCGCTGGTTCAGGTCTTCCTGGAACTCGCGTCGCTTGCGCTGGAAGTCGCGGTCCTGTTCGACCAGGTCGCGCTGGCGACGGCCGCGCTCGGCTTCCGACAGCGCCGGGCCATCCTTGTCGAGCTTGTCGGCCGCGGCTTTCAGGCGGCTGGCCACGTCGGCCAGGTCTTTCTCGCGCTTGCCGAATTCGGTTTCGAGCTTGGCCTGCGCGGCCTTGGCCGGGTTGGCTTCGCGCAGCACGCGTTCGCTGTTGACGTAGCCGATCTTCAACTCCTGGGCCTGCGTCACCGCCGTTGCGGCCACCAGCAGTGCGGCAGCCCCGAGGGTCTTGATCATGTTCATCAGAAAGCAGTCCCGATCTGGAATTGAAACTTCTGGATTCTATCGGTGGGCTTGCTGCGCAAGGGGGTGCCCCAGCTCAGCTTCAACGGGCCCACCGGCGAGATCCAGGACAGGCCGATGCCTGCCGATGCGCGCAGGCTGTCGAGATCGATCTTCTCGTTTTCGCCCCAGACGTTGCCGGCATCGGCGAACCCGAACAGGCGCAGCGACTTGTCGTTGCCCCCGCCAGGAACGGGCACGTACAGCTCGGCGTTGACATTGAGCTTGCGGTTGCCGCCGATGTAGTTGTTGGTGACGTCGACGATGCCCAGCGATCCCTGTTCGAAGACGCGCACCGAACCGAGGCCGCCACCGAAGAAGTTCTTGAAGATCGGGTAAGGCTTGTTGCCCAGGCCCTTGCCCCAGCCCAGCTCGCTGTTCAGGCCAAAGGTGAAGCGGTTGGTGATCGGGATGAAGTGCTGGTACTGCAGGTTGGCACGCAGGTAGCGCACGTCGCCCGCGACCGACCACTCCAGGTTGACCCGCTGGTACTTGCCCGTGGTCGGCGAAATCGCGCTGTCGCGGTCGTCGCGCGCCCAGCCGAGGGTCAGCGGGATCGCGGTGCTGGAGGAACCGTAGAGCTCGCGGTAGTCGCGGTAGCTCTTGTTGGTGACATTGCCGGCAATGCGGGTCGACTCGAAACCCAGGCCGACGAAGACGGTGTCGAACTCCGAGAACGGCACCCCGAAACGGATGGTCGCCCCCGGGGTGATCAGTTCGTACTCTTCGCCCTGGCTGTTGATCGGCTTGGTCGTGCGGTAGAACAGGTCGACCGCACGCGAGATGCCGTCGATCGTGAAGTACGGATCGACCGTCGACACCACCAGTGTCCGGTTCGACTTGCTGGTGTTGAGCTCCAGGCCCAGGTAGTTGCCCGTGCCGAAGACGTTCTCCTGCTTGATCGACGCCGTGAACGAGACCTTGTCGCTGCTGGAGTAGCCGGCACCGATCAGCAGGTTGCCGGTCGGCTTTTCGGTGACCTTGATCGTCAGGTCGACCTGGTCGGCGGTGCCCGGCACCTCTTCCGTTTCGACCTCGACATCCTTGAAGTAGCCCAGCCGGTCGACGCGGTCGCGCGAGAGCTTGATCTTGCCGCCGTCGTACCAGGCCGACTCGAACTGGCGGAACTCGCGCCGTACCACCTCGTCGCGCGACTTGTTGTTGCCCGCCACGTTGATGCGGCGCACGTACACGCGGCGCTGCGGCTCGGCCACCAGCACCACCGCCACCTGCCCGTTGACGCGGTCGATCTCCGGGCGCGCCTGGGTGCGCGCGAAGGCGTAGCCGTACAGGCCATAGAGGTCGCCGAACAGCTTGGTGGTGGCCGCGACGTCTTCGCTGCGGTACGGCTGGCCCGGGCGGATGCGCACCAGGCGCCGGAATTCTTCTTCCTTGCCGAGGTAATCGCCTTCGAGCTTGACCCCGGTGACGGTGTAGCGCTGGCCTTCACGCACGCTGATCGTGACGCTGATGTCCTGCTTGTCGGGCGAGATCGTGACCTGCGTCGACTCGATCTCGAATTCGAGGTAGCCGCGGTTGGTGTAGTAGGCGCGGATCGTCTCGAGGTCGGCATTCAGCTTGCTGCGCGAGTACCGGTCGGTCTTGGTGTACCAGGTGAGCCAGCCCCCGGTCGTCTGCTCGAGCAGGCCGAGCAACGTGCTTTCGGAAAACACCTTGCTGCCGACGATGCGGATCTCCTTGATCTTCGCTGCGTCGCCCTCGCTCATCGTGAAGCTCACGTTGACCCGGTTGCGCTCGAGCGGGGTCACGGTGGTCACGACCTCGGCACCGTACAAGCTGCGCGTCAGGTACTGGCGCTTGATCTCCTGCTCGGCGCGGTCGATCAGCGCGCGGTCGAAGGGCAGGCCCTCGCCGATGCCCGAATCCTTCAGCGCCTTGGACAGGGTGTCGTTGTCGAACTCCTTCAGGCCGACGAAGGTGACCGCGGCGATGACCGCGCGCTCTTCGACCACCACCACCAGCACCTTGCCGTCGATCTCGACGCGCACGTCCTTGAACAGGCCGGTGGCGAACAGTGCACGCAGCGCGGCCGCGCCCTTCTCGTCGCTGTAGGTGTCGCCGACGCGAAACGGCAACGAGGCGAAGACCGTGCCGGGGTCGGTGCGCTGCAAGCCTTCCAAACGGATGTCGGCGATGATGAAGGGCTCGGCCGCGCGGGTCGAAGCCGCCGTGCCCAGGGCGCCGAGGGCGACCACGACGGCCGCGACCGGGCGCAGCGAGTGACGAACGGTGGAAAAGTGCATCGGGAAGGTGCGCCCGCGAAGGGCGCTTCAGTGCAGGCCCAGCAGGCGGGCCACGTCGTTGGAAAGGGCGATCGACATCAACAGCAGCATGATCAGCGCACCGCCGCGCTGGAGCCACTTGAGCCACAGGTCCGAGACCGGGCGGCCGGAGACGGCCTCGAAAAGATAATACATGAGGTGTCCACCGTCGAGCATCGGCAGCGGCAGCAGGTTCAGCACGCCCAGGCTGATGCTGACCAGGGCCAGGAAGCCAAGGTAGTAGGCGATGCCGCGCACCGCCGACTGCCCTGCGTAGTCGGCAATCGTCAAGGGGCCCGACAGGTTCTTCAACGACGCCTCGCCGATCAACATGCGCCCGAGCATCTTGACGGTCAGCGCGGACACCTCCCAGGTGCGTTCGGCCCCCTTCAGCAGGCCGTCGATGGGCCCCGACTGGACCTTGACGGTCTCGGGCATCGCACCGACGAAGGCGTCGATTCGCCCGAGCCGCTGTGCGCCCTCCGTGACGACCCGCGGCGTCACCGGCACCTCCAGCGTGCGTCCGTCGCGCTCCAGGCGCCAGGTCATCGACAGCGCACGGCCGTCGGCGTCCAGCCGCCGGATGCGTTCGCGCAGCTGCTGGGCATCGACGATCGCCACCCCGTCGATGGCCGTCACCCGGTCGCCCTGGCGCAGCGCGGCGGCCGCCGCCGGCCCGCCGGCCTTGACCTCGCCCAGCACCGCTTCGCTGAAGGGCGCCCCGAGGCCGATGACCTTCATCAGCTCGGCGTCCACGTCACGCCGCTCGACGCGGTCGAGTTCGAGCGTCACCTCGCGCGCGCCGCGGCCCGAGGCGTCGCTGACGCGCAAGGCCAGGCGTTCGCCGTCGAGCACCGCCTGCGTGATCTGCCAGCGCAACTCGGTCAGCGAGGGCAGCGCCTGCCAGTCGGTGCCTGCAGTTGATGCACGCGACCATTCGCGCACCCAGTCGCCCGATCGCATGCCAGCCCGCTCGGCCAGGCTGCCTGCCACAGGCGCGCTCAGCACCGCCTTGGGCTCGTCGACACCGACCCAGTGGGACGCCGCGTAGAGCAGGATCGCCAGCAGCAGGTTGGCCACCGGGCCGGCCGCCACGATGGCCGCACGCTGGCGCAGCGGCTTGCGGTTGAAGGCCTGCGACACCTGGTCGGGCGCCACCGTGTCTTCGCGCTCGTCGAGCATCTTGACGTAGCCCCCCAGGGGCAGCGCCGACAGCACGAACTCGGTGCTGTCGGGCGTGGCCTGCCGGCGCCAGATCACACGCCCGAAACCGACCGAAAAGCGCAGCACCTTGACGCCGCACCAGCGCGCCACCTGGTAGTGGCCCCACTCGTGCACGACGATCAGGACCGCGATCGTCACCAGAAACGCCAGGACGGTAATCATCGCGATGCTCTCGAGGCCACGCGCTCGGCGTGCAGGCGGGCGCGCCGGTCGAGCGCGAGCAGATCATCCAGGCCGGGATCGACGGGCAGTTGCGGGCTCACGGCGGCGAGGGTTTCGACATTCAACCTGTGAATGTCGGTGAAGCGGATGGTTCCTGCAAGGAACGCGGCCACCGCCACTTCGTTGGCGGCGTTGAGCACCGCCGTCGTGCCTTCGGGCCCCTTCAGCGCATCCCAGGCCAGATGCAAGCCTGGAAACCGCTCGCGGTCGGCCGGCTCGAAACTGAGCCCGGCCAGCGTGTCGAAATCCAGGCCGGTGGCGCCCGATTCGATGCGCTCGGGGAAGGACAGTCCGTAGGCAATCGGCACGCGCATGTCGGGCGTGCCCAGCTGCGCCAGCACCGAGCGGTCGCGGCAGACCACCATCGAGTGCACGATGCTTTGCGGGTGGATGACCACGCGCACGCGCTCGGGTGGCAGGTCGAACAGCCAGCGAGCTTCGATCACCTCGAGCGCCTTGTTCATCATCGTGGCCGAGTCGACCGAGATCTTGCGCCCCATCACCCAGTTGGGGTGCGCCACCGCTTCGTCGGGCGTCACGTGGTGCAGGCTGTCGGGATGGCGCGTGCGGAACGGTCCGCCCGAAGCCGTCAGCAGAATGTGATCGATGTGGCTGGCCCAGCGCGAACGGTCTTCGGGCAGGCACTGGAAAATCGCCGAATGCTCGCTGTCGATCGGCAGCAGCGTGGCACCGCCCTGTCGCACGGCGCGCATGAAGAGCGCCGCCCCCACCACCAACGCTTCCTTGTTCGCCAGCAGCAGGCGTTTGCCGGCGCGTGCTGCCGCCAGGCACGGGGCCAGGCCCGCGGCGCCGACGATCGCTGCCATCACCGTGGTCACGTCCGGATGCGCAGCGATCTCGCACAGTGCCGCCTCGCCCGCCAACACTGCCGTGGCGACGCCGCGCGAGCGCAGCCGCTGCTGCAGTTGCGCTGCCTGCGCCGGGTCACCGAGCGCGGCGAACGCCGGCTGCCAGCGCACGCACAGCGCCTCGAGTTCGTCACTGCGCGAATGCGCGGTCAAGGCGTGGACTTCGAAGCGGTCGGGGTGGCGCGACACGACGTCGAGCGTGCTCACCCCCACCGATCCGGTGGCCCCGAGGATCGCCAGGCGCTGCTTCATC
>JAABTC010000077.1 GCA_011390055.1 Burkholderiales bacterium
AGCTTCCAGACCAACCACGAGGGCGCGATGTGCGAGCGCATCCACCACGCCTACACCGAGGGCGTCGACGCGGTGCTCATCAATGCCGGCGCGTGGACGCACTACAGCTACGGCATCCGCGACGCGCTGGCGATCCTGACCTGCCCGGTGGTCGAGATCCACATGTCGAACATCCACGCCCGCGAGCCGTTCCGGCATGTCTCGGTGTTCGCCGAGATCGTGCGTGGCCAGATCTGCGGCTTCGGTGTCGACAGCTACCTGCTCGGCCTGCGTGCGGCCGTGGCGGCCGTGAAGCCACGATGATCCGTGGCAGCACCACGCTGATCGCGCACATCGGCTGGCCGACGCACAGCTTCAAGTCGTCGCTGATCTACAACCCGTACTTCGAACAGTCCGGCATCGATGCGGTGGTCGTGCCGATGGGCTGCCAGGCCGAGCACTACGCGGCGTTGCTGAAGGCGGTCTTCACGCTGACCAACATCGCGGGCGCCCTGATCACGATGCCGCACAAGGTCAGCACCGTCGCGCTGCTCGACGACGCCACGCCCACGGTGCAGATCGCCGGGGCCTGCAATGCCGTGCGGCGCAGTGCCGACGGCCGGCTGCAGGGCGACCTGTTCGACGGTGAAGGTTTCGTGCGTGGCATGCGCAACAAGGGCTGCGACCTCGAAGGTGCGCGGGCCCTGGTGGTCGGCTGCGGCGGGGTCGGCTCGGCCATCGCGGCCAGCCTGGCCCAGGCTGGCGTCGGCTCGCTCGACCTCCACGACCGTGACCCCACGCCAGCCCAGGCGCTCGCCGCGCGGCTGCACGCGCATCACCCCCAACTCGAGGTGCGCGCGGGCCACTGCGACCCGGCGGGCTGTTCGCTGGTGGTGAATGCCACGCCGATGGGCATGAACGACGGCGACCCGCTGCCGATGGACGTGTCGCGCATCGACCCCTCGGCGTACGTCGGCGAGGTGGTCATGAAGGACCAGATGACGGCCTTCCTGCGCGCAGCGGCTGCGCGCGGCTGTCGCGTGCAGGTCGGCACCGACATGCTGTTCGAGCAAATCCCGGCCTACCTCGAATTCTTCGGCCTGCCGTCGGCCACACCGGCCGAGCTGCGCCGGGCTGCGCGGCTGGATTGACCGGGCTTACTTGACGACGAGCACGGGAATCTCGCTGTGCGTCAGCACGCGCGAGGTCTCGCTGCCGAGCAAGAGGGCCGCCACACCGCGGCGGCCGTGCGATGCCATCACCACCAGGTCGCACTGCTGGGTCTTGGCATGGTCGAGGATGGCCTCCCAGGCATGCAAGGCTTCGACGGTGTGGCCCGAGCAGTCCACGCCGGCGGCTCGGGCGGCATCGACCACTGCCTTGACGCGCGAAGCCGCGATGCGTTCCTGCGCGTCGTAGAACTCCTGCGGCGGCACCGGCTGCATTTCAGAAATCGCGCTGTAGGGAAACGGCTCCTTCACGCTGATGGCGTACAAGCTCGCGCCGTGCAGCTTGGCCAGGGACAGTGCCATGCCGGTGGCCTTGGTCGTGATGTCCGAACCGTCGGTGGGAACGAGGATGCGCTTGAACATGGAGCCTCCGTGGATTGCGAGCCGACTTTGCACCTGCGAGCGTAGGCCCCTCTTGCGCCATGTCAACCCAGCTGTAACTGCTTGGCGGAGACCGCCTGCTGTCAACGGCCGCGCTGCCCCTTGGCTGATGCGGAGCTCGTGGTGCGGAAACGCTCTGTCAGGGCGTCGTCAGCCTTGGGCTCGCGCGCGCTTCGGGTCGGCGGACCACTCGCTCCAGGACCCCGGGTACAGCACGCTGTCGCCCAGCCCGGCTTGGGCCAGTGCGAGCAGGTTGTGGCAGGCCGTCACGCCCGAGCCACACTGCTGCACCACATCGCCCGCTGCGCGCCCGGCCAGCAGCGGGAGCCATTCGGCGCGCAGCACCTCGGCCGGCTTGAAGAGGCCGTCCGCGCCCAGGTTGGTCTTGAAGAAGCGGTTGTGCGCGCCGGGAATGTGGCCGGCGGCGGCGTCGATCGGCTCGACCTCACCACGAAAACGTTCGGGCGGCCGCGCATCGACCAGCGGCAGGCGGCCCAGGCGCGCGGCCAGCGTGTCGGCGTCGATCGTCGGCAGCGCGGGCGGCATCGCGGGATAGTCGGCTCGGGCTTGCACGGGCAGCGCGTCGGTCGTCAGCATGCCGCCCGCGGCGCGCCATGCGGCGAGCCCGCCGTCGAGCACCGCGACGTCGGCATGCCCCATCCAGCGCAGCATCCACCAGGCACGTGCGGCGTAGGGCCCGCCTTGCGCGTCGTAGCAGACGACGGGCGTGTCGGGGCCGATGCCCAGGCGCCCCAGTGTGCCGGCGAAGGCCTCGCGCGTGGGCAACGGGTGGCGTCCGAGAAAGCGGCCTGCCGCATCGCGCAGCGGCCCGGCCAGGTCGCGGTCGAGGTGTGCGTACTGCGCACCGGGCGGATGCCCGGCCTGCCAGGCGCGTTCGCCCGCCGCGGGGTCGGCCAGGTCGAAGCTGCAGTCGAGCAGGCGCGGCGGCGGGTTGCCTTGGCACGCCTTCAGGAGATCGTCGGCGCTGATGAGGGTTTTCATGTCTGCGTCGGTGGTGAGCGGGTGTCGGGTGCGTCGTGCTGGCTGTGGCTGCGCAGGAAGGTGGCAGCGAGGCCGGCGATGACGATCAGGCCCATGCCGGCCAGGGCCATCCAGGTCACCGGGTCGTCGAACAGCCACACGCCGAAGCCGAACGAGAAGACGATGCCCAGGTACTGCAGGCTCGCGTTGGACAGCGTGCGGCCGATCCGGTAGGCGCGCGTCATCATCATCTGAGCGACGGTGGCCATCAAGCCGATGGCCAGCAGCAGCACCACCCCACGCACGTCATGCGCGCTGGCGCCCTGCAGCGCCATCCACACCACGCCGATGACCAGGCCACCGATCGAGAAGTAGAAGACGATGCGCAGTTCGGGCTCGCCGGCGCGGCCGAGCGCCGTGACCTGCAGGTAGGCCATCGCGGCCATCAGGCCCGAAAGCAGGCCGGCCAGGCCGTGCCACAACTGCTGCTGTTCGAGCGTGGGGCGCAGCACCAGCGCGACACCGGCAAAGCCCGTCAGCACCGCGGCCACCAGGCGCCCGTCGACGCGGGCGGCACCGAGCAAGACGGCGCCGCCGATCAGGAACAGCGCCATCCACACCGACGACATGTAGTTCAAGGTCATCGCCGTGGCCAGCGGCAGGCCGCCGATGGCATAGAACCACAGCAGCAACGATACCCCGCCGGTGGCGCTGCGCCAGAAATGCATGCCCGGGATGGGGCTCTTCAACGACGTGCCGCGGGCGCGTGCCAGCAGCGCAATGAAGACGGTGGCGAAGAGGCTGCGGTAGAACACCAGTTCGCCCGCGCTGTACTGCGCCGAAGCCCACTTCACACACACCGCCATCGCCGAAAACAGCACCGCCGCGCCCAGCATCAACAGCGGCGCCGACGGGCCCCGCACCGAGCCCGTCGCCTGGCTCACGGCGCCGTGGCAAGCGTGCGCTGGTACCACTCGTGGAAGTGCTGCATGCCGTCTTCCATCGGGCTCTGGTAAGGCCCCGCGTCGTCATCGCCACGCAGCATCAGCGCCTGGCGGCCGGCGTCCATGCGCAGCGCGATGTCGTCGTCTTCGACGCAGGTCTCCAGGTAGGCGGCCTGCTGGGCCTCGACGTATTCGCGCTCGAACGCGGCCACTTCCTCGGGGTAGTAGAACTCGACGATGTTGAGTGTCTTGCGCGGGCCCTGCGGCACCAGCGTCGAGATCACCAGCACGTTGGGGTACCACTCGACCATCAACCCCGGATAGCAGGTCAACCAGACCGCGCCATGCCGCGGCGGCTTGCCGTCGTGCAGGCGCAGCACAGCGTCCTGCCATTCGCGGTACACCGGCGAGCCGGCGCGGCCCAGCGCTTCGCCACCCGAATGCGCCACACCCACGGTCTGCACCGAGAAGCCCGCGCCCATCTGCCATTGCAGGTCGTCGCAGCTGACGAAGTTGGACAGGCCGGGGTGGAACGGGCCGACGTGGTAGTCCTCGAGGTAGACCTCGATGAAGCTCTTCCAGTTGTAGTCGCAGTGGTGGACGTGGGTGCGGTCGTAGACGTAGCCGCTGAAATCGAGTTCGGTGCGCGCGCCGAGCGCCGCCAGGTCGGTGGCGACACGGCGCTGGCCGTTCCCTTCGGCCGGGGCCTCGAACAGCAAGCCGTTCCACTCCTGCAGCGCAGTGTTGGCCAGGTTCAGGCAGGGGTCGTGCTGGAAATGAGGCGCGCCGATGAGCGTGCCGCGCGGGTCGTAGGTCCAGCGGTGCAGCGGGCAGACGATGTTGCCGCCGCCGCCGGCGGCCAGGTTGCCGCGGCCACGCAGCATCAGCGCCTGGCGGTGGCGGCAGACGTTGGACAGCAGCTCGATGCCACGGGCGTTGTGCACCAAGGCGCGGCCTTCGCCCTCCTGCAGCAAGGTATGGAAGTCGCCCGGCTCGGGTACACACAGGCGGTGGCCGACATACCGCGGGGCCGCGCCGAACAGGACTTCACGTTCGCGCTCGAACACCGCAGCGTCGAAGTAGCTGCGCACCGAAAGCGGCGAAGCGCCGCGCACGAGCGCGTCACGCGCGAGGCTCAAGTCGGACATGCTCCGGAGGTTCTCCAGGTCAGCAGGGGTGGCTCGCTGCGTCTGCGAGGCGTGGGGCGGATCGAGCGCTGCTCACGGCGAGGTCTTGATTGTATCGACGGGGTCACGGGCGCGCGGGTTCCGCGCGGATGTGACCGAATGCTGCGGGCCGAGCCCCGATGGCCACTGACTACAATCACGCCCTTCATTTCGCGACGCCGATGCCCCGCAACGCTGCCCCTGCAACCGCCCCGTCTGGCGCCCCCGCCCCCGATGCCGCCCCGATGCGGTACGAAGACGCGCTGGGTGAGCTCGAGCGCCTGGTGCAACGCATGGAAGAAGGCCAGTTGCCGCTCGACCAGTTGCTCGACAGCTACCGCCGCGGCGCCGAACTGCTGCAGATCTGCCGTTCGCGCTTGGCGGCCGTGGAAGACCAGGTGAAGGTGCTCGAAGCCGGTGAGCTCGTGGCCTGGAAGGGCGGCGCATGATGCGCGACGACTTCGAGGCCTGGATGCTGCACACGCAGCAAGCGGTCGAGGCCGCGCTCGAAGCCTGGGTGCCGGCCGAGGCGCCCGCCGGCCTGGGGCAAGCGATGCGCTACGGCGTGCTCGACGGGGGCAAGCGGCTGCGCCCGCTGCTGGTGATGGCCGCCAGCGAAGCGGTGCAGGGGCATCCCGATGGCGCCCTGCGCGCTGCAGTGGCGGTGGAACTGATCCACGCCTACTCGCTGGTTCACGACGACATGCCGTGCATGGACAACGATGTGCTGCGCCGCGGCAAGCCGACCGTGCACGTGCAATTCGGCGTGGCCCAGGCCATGCTCGCCGGCGACGCGATGCAGGCGCTGGCCTTCGAAGTGCTCACGCCCTCACCCGATGTGCTGCCGGCGGCGCTGCAAGCGCGCCTGTGCGGCCTGTTGGCGCGCAGCGCAGGCCACGACGGCATGGCCGGCGGCCAGGCCATCGACCTGGCCAGCATCGGGCTGGCGCTGGACGAAGCCGCGCTGCGCGACATGCACCGCCGCAAGACGGGCGCCCTGCTGCAGGCCAGCGTGCTGATGGGTGCGGCTTGCGGCGCAACCGATGGCGCGGCCTGGCGGGGCTTGGCCGACTACGGTGCGGCCATCGGGCTGGCGTTCCAGGTCATCGACGACATCCTCGACGTGACGCAAGCCTCGGAAACGCTGGGCAAGACCGCCGGCAAGGACGAGCACCACAACAAGCCGACCTACGTCTCGCTGATGGGCCTGCAGGGCGCGCGCGACTACGCCTTCGGCCTGCGCGAACAGGCGCATGTGGCCCTGGCGCGCAGCGGCCTGGCCCATGCGGCGCGGCTGTCGATGCTGGCCGACAAGGTTGTCGAGCGCGACAGCTAGAACGGTGAACGACATGACCCCTCCTACGCTGCTGTCGCGCATTGACAGCCCGGCCGACCTGCGCCGGCTGGCGCGCGCCGACTTGCTGACTTTGGCCCACGAACTGCGCGAGTACGTGCTGCAGAGCGTCTCCAAGACCGGCGGACACCTGTCGAGCAACCTGGGCACGGTCGAGCTGACGATCGCGCTGCACTACGTCTTCAACACCCCCGAAGACCGGCTGGTGTGGGACGTGGGCCACCAGACGTATGCGCACAAGATCCTGACCGGCCGACGCGATCGCATGCACACGCTGCGCCAGCAGGGCGGCATCAGCGGCTTCCCACGTCGCGACGAGAGCCCGTACGACACCTTCGGCACGGCACACAGTTCCACTTCCATCTCGGCGGCGCTCGGCATGGCGCTGGCCGCCAAGTTGAAGGGCGAAAAGCGCAAGGCGGTGGCGATCATCGGCGACGGCGCGATGAGCGCCGGCATGGCCTTCGAGGCCATGAACAACGCCGGCGTGCCGCACGGCGGCCTGCAGGCCGACATGCTGGTGGTGCTCAACGACAACGACATGTCGATCAGCCCGCCGGTGGGCGCGCTGAACAAGTACCTGGCACGGCTGATGAGCGGCAAGTTCTACGCTTCCGCGCGTGAAGGCGCCAAGCAGGTGCTGAAGAACGCGCCGCCGCTGTTCGAGCTGGCGCGGCGTTTCGAGGAGCATGCCAAGGGCATGGTGGTGCCCGGCACGATCTTCGAGGAGTTCGGCTTCAACTACGTCGGCCCGATCGACGGCCACGACCTCGATTCGCTGATCCCCACGCTGGAGAACCTGCGGGACCTGCCGGGCGCGCAGTTCCTGCACGTGGTCACGAAGAAGGGTCGCGGCTACAAGATGGCCGAGGCCGACCCCATCAACTACCACGGTCCGGGCAAGTTCGATCCGGCCGTCGGCATCAAGCCCCCCGCCACGCCGCCCAAGCCGGCCTTCATGCACGTCTTCGGCCAGTGGCTGTGCGACATGGCTGCGGCCGACCCGAAGCTGGTGGCCATCACGCCGGCGATGCTCGAGGGCTCGGGCATGGTCGAGTTCCAGCGGCGCTTTCCCCAGCGCTGCCACGACGTGGGCATCGCCGAGCAGCACGCCATCACCTTCGCCGCCGGCCTGGCCTGCGAGGGTCTGAAGCCGGTGGTGGCCATCTACTCCACCTTCCTGCAGCGCGGTTACGACCAACTGATCCACGACGTGGCGATCCAGAACCTGCCGGTCACCTTCGCGCTCGACCGCGCCGGCCTGGTCGGTGCCGACGGTGCCACGCATGCCGGTGCCTACGACATCGCCTACCTGCGCTGCATCCCGAACCTGGGACTGATCGCGCCGTCCGACGAGAACGAATGCCGCAAGGCGCTTTCCACCGCACACCGCCGCGACCACCCGGTGGCGGTGCGCTACCCGCGCGGCGTCGGCGCAGGCGTGGCCGTCGAACCGGGCCTGGGCGAGCTGCCCTG
>JAABTC010000078.1 GCA_011390055.1 Burkholderiales bacterium
TCTTCTGCGCCAACTGCATCGCGCTCGGCCGGCTCGATTCGGGGATCGGGATCACCACGTCGATGGCCGACGGCGGCATCGTCGAGATCAGGCGCTGCGCCAGGGTCTCGCCCATGTTCAGCCGGGCCTGATAAACCGAGACACCGTCCATCACCGAGTCGGGCCGCGCCAGGTAGACGAATTCGAACATGCACGGGTTCAGGCTCGGCCGCTCGGCGCACTGACGCGTGTGCAGGCCGCCCGCCGTGTCGATGAAGATCGCCTCGCCCGGAGCCACGTCGCGCGCCAGCCGATGGCCGGTGCCGTCGAGTGCCACGCTCTCGCTGGCCACCATCACCTCGCCGTCCTTGTCCTGGCTGAAGACCAGCGGTCGGATGCCATAGGGGTCGCGGAAGGCGAGCAGGCCGTGCCCGGCAATCAACGCGATCACGGCGTACGAGCCCTTGATGCGTCGGTGCACCGCGGCCACCGCCTTGAACACCGTGTCCGGCGTGAGCGGCAGGTCGCGCACGGCCATCTCGAGCTCGTGCGCGAGCACATTGATCAGCACCTCGGTGTCGCTCTCGGTGTTGATGTGGCGGCGGTCGATGTCGAACAGCTCGGCCTTCAAGGCCTGCGCATTCGTCAGGTTGCCGTTGTGCACCAGCACGATGCCGAACGGCGCGTTGACGTAGAAAGGCTGCGCCTCCTCTTCGCTGTAGGCGTTGCCGGCGGTCGGGTAGCGCACCTGGCCCAGGCCGACGTTGCCGGGCAGCGCGCGCATGTTGCGGGTGCGGAAGACGTCACGCACCATGCCGCGGGCCTTCTGCATGAAGCACTTGGTGTCCAGCATCGTGACGATGCCCGCCGCGTCCTGGCCACGGTGCTGCAGCAGCAGCAGCGCGTCGTAGATGAGCTGGTTGACGGGCGCCTTCGAGATGACGCCGACGATGCCGCACACGGTGGATGGCCTTTCAGGTGGGCAGGTGCTGCGCCAGGGCTTCAGGAAGCACCGGTTTCAAGCCCTGCAGGACGGAGGTGAGCCAGTCGGCACCTTGCGACTGTTGCCAGGCGCTGGAACGTGCCGTGGGCGTGAGCAGCACGGCGGTGGTGACGGCCAGCAGCAGCACCATCCCGCGCAGCAGCCCGAAGCCACCGCCCAGCACACGATCGACGAGTTGCAGCGGCGTGGCGTGGATCACCATCCGCAGCAGCTTCGAGGCCAGCGCCCAGACGATCAAGGCAGCCAGAAAGACCAGCGCGAAGGCGGCGCCCTGGTTCAAGGCACTGCCCGGCGTGCCGATCGGCAGCACGGCAGCGGCCGCCGGCGCAAAAGCCTGTGCGGCGATGTACGCCGCCACCCAGCCGGCCAACGACAACACCTCGAACACCAGGCCGCGCCACAGCCCGACCAGCGCCGACAGCACCAGCACGCCGAGCAAGGCCCAGTCGACCCAGCCGAAGTCAGGGACAACGTTCACAGCGTCAGCACGGCGGCCGGCATGCCGGCCGCCTTGAGCTTGGCCGCCGCCTTGTCGGCTTCGTCGCGCGACGAGAACGGACCGATGCGCACCCGCGTGCGCGCGCCGCTGGCTGTTTCGACGGCCTGGGTGTAAGTGCGCAAGCCGAGCAACTCGACCTTGGCACGCGCACCGCGGGCCCCGGCGGCGTCGGCGAACGCGCCGACCTGCACCACGAAGCGGCCCGTCACCGCTTCCGCGGACGAAGCAGCGGCCTTGACGGGCGGGGGTGGCGCGGTCGCGGTCTGGACGACGGGCTTGGCCTCGGACTTGGGTTCGACCTTCGGTTCGATCTTCGCATCGGCGACGACCTCCGGCTTCGCCACGGGTACCGGTTCGGATCGCGGTGGCGGCGCCGACGCTGCAGGCGCCGGTGCGGCCCGGGACGCGGCGGCCACCCCCGGCGCAGCCACCGGCGGCAGCACCAGTGCGGGCGCGTTGTCCTTGCGCGGAATCTCGATGGCGATGTCGACCGGGATGGGCCGCGGCTGGGTTTCGAACAGCAACGGAAACGCGATCACGCCGATGCCGAGCAGGACCACCGCCCCGACCAGGCGCCGGCGCGCGCGCACACGCGCCGCTTCGATGGCCTGCGGGTCGTCGACCGTGGCCGGTGTGGCGCCCGGAGCGCGCTTGAACGAAGAGAGCAGACCCATGTCAGGCGTTTGTCCGGCAAATGCAGGGATCGGCCAGCGAGGTGGCAAAGCTGCACACCCCGGGGCCGACAGTCAGTTCAAGTGCGGCGCCGGCAAATGCGGCAAGCCCCGCCGCAGCACACCACCCACGGTGAGGAAGGATCCGAACACCAAAATTCTATCAGCGGGGTCGGCACGCTCCAGCGCCGCCTCGAGTGCCGCGGCCGGGTCGGCGTGCTCGCTGAAAGTGACGTCCTTCGGCGCACGCGGCAGCGTGCGCACGTGCGCGTCCAACGCCGACGCGCGGGCTGCGCGCGCGCTCGGCAGGTCGGTGCAGTACCAGGCGTCGACGAGCGGGGCCACGCGAGCGAGCAGACCGGGGATGTCCTTGTCGGCCATGCAGCCGAAGACGGCATGGGTGCGCGGGAAATAACCCATCTGGTCGAGGTTGACGGCCAGCGCCGCCACGGCATGCGGGTTGTGGGCCACGTCCAGCACCAGGGTGGGCTGGCCCGGCACGATCTGGAAGCGCCCCGCCAGTTCGACGCGCCCGAGGCCCTGCCGGACGGCCTGCGCAGGCACCGGCAGCCGCTCGCGCAGCGCTTCGAACGCGGCCAGCACCCCGGCCGCATTGAGCAACTGGTTTGCGCCGCGCAGGGCCGGGTAGGCCAGGCCGCTGTAGCGCCGCCCGCGGCCCGACCAGGCCCACTGCTGACGATCGCCCGAGTGGGTGAAGTCGCGCCCCACGAGCCACAGGTCGGCGCCGATCGCGGCCGCGTGCGCCACGACCGAGCGCGGCGGCACCGGGTCGCTGACGATGGCCGGCTTGCCGGCTCGCATCACCTGCGCCTTCTCGAGGCCGATCGATTCTCGGTCGGGCCCCAGGTACTCGGTGTGGTCGAGGTCGATGCTGGTGATGATCGCGCAGTCGGTGTCGAAGGCGTTCACCGCGTCGTAGCGGCCACCCAGCCCGACCTCGAGGATCACCAGGTCGAGCGGCGCGTGCGCGAGCAGGTGCGCGATGGCCAGGGTGGTGAACTCGAACTTGGTCAGCGTGATGTCGCCACGCGCAGCCTCGACGGCAGCGAAGTGGGGCAACAAGTCGTCGGCCTGCACCGGTGCGCCGCCGATGCGGCAACGTTCTTCGAAGTGCACCAGCTCGGGCTTCTGGTACAGCCCCACGCGCCAGCCCGCGGCCAGCGCGATCGATTCCAGCATCGCGCAGGTGGAGCCCTTGCCGTTGGTACCGGCCACCGTGATCACCGGCACGTCGAACGTCAGCTTCAGGCGCTGCCTGACCTGGACCGTGCGCTCGAGCGACAGGTCCATCGAGATCGGGTGTATGCGCTCGCAGTGCGCGAGCCATTCAACAAGCGTGGTCGGGCTCACGCAAGGGCGTCGGCGCTTTGCCTCTGCAGGATGGCCATCATGCGTGCGATGGAGCCTCGCAGCTGGCGCCGGTCGACGATCATGTCGATGGCGCCCTTCTGGATCAGGAACTCGCTGCGCTGGAAGCCCTCGGGCAGTTTCTCGCGCACCGTGTTCTCGATCACCCGCGGGCCGGCGAAGCCGATCAGCGCCTTGGGTTCTGCGATGACGACGTCGCCCATGAAGGCGAAGCCGGCCGAGACGCCGCCCATGGTCGGGTCGGTCAGCACGCTGATGTACGGCAAACCGGCCTTGGCCAGCCGCGTCAGCGAAGCATTGGTCTTGGCCATCTGCATCAGGCTCAGCAGCCCTTCCTGCATGCGTGCGCCACCGGTGGCGGTGAAGCAGATGAAAGGCACCTTCTGTTCGATCGCGGTGTGCACGCCGCGCACGAAGCGCTCGCCGACCACCGAGCCCATCGAGCCGCCCATGAAGTCGAACTCGAAGCAGGCCGCCACCACCGGGATGGTGTGCACCGAGCCGCCCACCACGATCAGCGCATCGGTTTCGCCGGTGGCTTCGAGTGCGTCACGCAGGCGCTCGGGGTACTTCTTGCTGTCCTTGAACTTCAGCGCGTCGACCGGCACCACCTCCTGGCCGATCTCGTAGCGGCCTTCGGCATCGAGGAAGGCATCGAGTCGGGCGCGGGCGCCGATACGGTGGTGGTGGTCGCACTTCGGGCAGACGTTCTGGTTCTGGTCCAGGTCGGTCTTGTAGAGCACCGTCTCGCAGGCCGGACACTTGATCCACAGGCCCTCGGGCACCGTTCGGCGCTCGCTCGGGTCGGTGGGCTGGATCTTCGGTGGCAGCAGTTTCTCGAGCCAGCTCATCGTCCACGTCCTTCATCGAGTGCAGCGCGGATGCCGGCGATGAACGCCGCGGCCGCGGGGGCCAGAGTATCGCGCGTTTGCTGTTCCATCAGTTGCACCAGCGCCGAGCCGATCACCACCGCATCGGCGTTGCGGGCCACGGCCTTCGCGGTGGCCGCATCGCGGATGCCGAAGCCCACACCCAAGGGGATCTTCACATGCTGGCGGATGCGCGGCAACGCAGCGGCCACCGCATCGGTGTCGAGGTGGCCCGCGCCCGTCACGCCCTTGAGCGACACGTAGTAGACGTAGCCGCTGGCGATGCGCCCGACCTCCTGCATGCGCTGCTCGGTCGAGGTGGGCGCGAGCAGGAAGATCGGGTCCATCCGCTCGGCCTTCAACGCGGCCGCGAAGGCTTCGGCTTCTTCGGGCGGGTAGTCGACCACCAACACGCCGTCGACGCCGGCGGCCTGCGCATCGGCGATGAAGCGCGGAATGCCGTAGCGCTCGATCGGGTTGGCATAACCCATCAAGACCATCGGCGTGGTGGCATTGCGGGCGCGAAAACCGCGCACGAAATCGAGCACCTGCGGCATGCCGATGCCCTTGGCCAGCGCGCGCTCCGAGGCCTTCTGGATCACCGGGCCATCGGCCATCGGGTCGGAAAACGGCACACCGAGCTCGATGATGTCGGCGCCGGCCTCGGCCATCGCGAGCATCACCTCGACGGTGGCTTCGGGTATCGGATCGCCGGCGCAGAGGTACGGGATCAACGCCGTGCGGCCCTCGGTCTGAAGTCGGGCAAAGGTGGATTCGATGCGGCTCATCGCTTCACCGCCTGCCCCTTGCAGGACGGCCGGCAGTAGAACTCCGCACCGGACAGGTCGGCCACGGTGCCGATGTCCTTGTCGCCCCGGCCCGAGAGGTTCACCAGCAGGTGCTGGTCGGCCTTCATCGTCGCAGCAAGCTTCACCGCGTACGCCACCGCGTGGCTCGACTCGAGTGCAGGGATGATGCCTTCGGTGCGGCACAGGCGGTGGAAGGCCACCAGCGCCTCGTCGTCGGTGATGCCGACGTACTCGGCACGGCCGATGTCCTTGAGGTGCGCATGTTCCGGGCCGACGCCGGGGTAGTCCAGGCCGGCCGAGATCGAATGCGTCTCGGTGATCTGGCCGTTCGCATCCTGCAGCAGGTAGGTCCGGTTGCCGTGCAGCACCCCCGGCGAGCCCGCGATCAGCGAGGCCGAATGCTTGCCCGACGCAAGGCCCAGACCAGCGGCCTCGACCCCGATCAAGCGCACGCCTTCGTGTGCGATGTAGGGGTAGAAGATCCCCATCGCGTTGCTGCCGCCGCCCACGCAGGCGATCACCGCATCGGGCTGCCGGCCCGCACCGCCCCCCAGCGACTCGATCATCTCGGGCATCTGCGTCAGGCACTCGTCGCCGATCACGCGCTGGAAATCTCGCACCATCATCGGGTAGGGGTGCGGCCCGGCCACCGTGCCGATGATGTAGAAGGTGTTCTCGACGTTGGTGACCCAGTCGCGCAGGGCCTCGTTGAGCGCGTCCTTCAGCGTGCGCGAGCCGCTCTCCACCGGCACCACCGTCGCGCCGAGCAGGTGCATGCGGTAGACATTGGGCGACTGGCGCTTCACGTCCTCGCTGCCCATGTAGACCACGCACTCCATGCCGTAGCGCGCGGCGATCGTCGCGGTGGCGACGCCGTGCTGGCCCGCACCCGTCTCGGCGATCACGCGCGGCTTGCCCATGCGCCGGGCCAGCAAGGCCTGGCCGATGGTGTTGTTGACCTTGTGGGCGCCGGTGTGGTTCAGGTCCTCGCGTTTGAGGTGGATCTGCGCGCCCCCGACCTCGCGCGAAAGACGTGCCGCGTGGTAGACCGGACTCGGCCGGCCCACGAAGTGCTTCAGCTCGCGCTTGAATTCGGCCACGAACTCGGCGTCGTTGCGGTAGTGCGCGTAGGCCGCCTTCAGCTCGTCGAGCGCGTGGGTCAGCGTCTCGGCGACGAAACTGCCGCCATAGGGTCCGAAGTGCCCGCGGGCATCGGGTTGTTGGTAATCCAGCATGTCAGGTTTCTCGGTTCGGGTGCAGCGCGAGGCGCGCATCGGCTTCGCGGACTGCCAGGCAGAACCGGCGCATCAGCTCGGCATCCTTGATGCCTTTGCCGACTTCGACGCCGGAGCTCACGTCAACGGCGAACGGCCGTGCGTGCAGCACCCCATCGATCACGTTTGCAGGATTCAACCCACCAGACAAAACGAGGCGAGAGCGTACGTCGTGCGGCAGATCTGCAGCGATGAGCGACCAATCGAAAACCTTGCCGCCACCGCCCCAACCTTCGACGGGAGCGTCGAGCAGCAGGGCCTGGGCATTGGAGAAACGGAGAGCGAAGTCTAACAAATCGAGATCGGGCGTCATGCGTGCGGCGCGCAGGAAGGGCCGGCCCGCGGCGCCGCATTCGGCCGGCGTCTCGTCGCCATGGAACTGCAGCACCGCCTGCGGCAGGCACTGCGCAGCCGCATCGACCACTGCACGCTGCGCATTGACGAACAGCAGCACCGGCGTGACGAACGCGGGTAGGCCGCGGGCCAGGCTCGCGGCACGCTCGAGGCCGACCGCGCGCGGGCTGCCCGGGTAGAGCACGAAGCCGATGGCATCGGCACCGGCCTCGACGGCCGCTTGCACGTCGGCTTCGCGGGTCAGCCCGCAAATCTTGATCCGCGTGCGGGCGAAGCCGCGACGGGGGTGGTCCCTTTCAATGGGCGAGCCAGTCGAAAGCGGCGGTGTGTTGGGGCAAGCCATGCCGGGCATCGTAGTACGGGCCGGCGAAGTAGAGGCCGGCGGCGTCGAAGGTGGGGGCGGCGGCGTCGCGGTCGCGTGCGGCCAGCACCTCGGCCAACCAGTGCGCCGGCCGGGCCCCCTGGCCCACGGCGATCAGGCAGCCCATGATGTTGCGCACCATGTGGTGCAGGAAAGCGCTGCCGTCGAAGTCGACGTGCCAGTAGGCGCCGCGGCGCGCGATGTCGATGCGGTGCAGTCGCTTGACAGGCGAACGCGCCTGGCAGGCGGCACTGCGAAACGAGGTGAAGTCGTGTTCGCCGATCAGCAGCG
>JAABTC010000079.1 GCA_011390055.1 Burkholderiales bacterium
ATCCGCGACATGTTCGCGCCGGCCGACGCGCAGCGCGTGATGAGCCAGGTGACGATCTATTTCGGCGTGGCCCCGGCGATCGCGCCGATGGTCGGTGGCATCTTTTTCACCTACGGCGACTGGCACTCGATCTTCTGGCTGCTGGCAGCTTTGGGCGCGGTGTTGTGGGCCGTCAACTGGCGCGCGCTGCCGGAAACGCTGCATCCGACGCACAAGCAGCCCTTCGAGGTCCGCCACCTGTTCCGCGGCTACTGGCAGCTCGGCGGCAACCCACGCTTCTTCGCGCTGGCGCTGGCCAGCGGGGTTCCGTTCAACGGCATGTTCCTGTACGTGCTGTCGGCGCCGGCCTGGCTCGGCGGCCACCTGAAGCTCGCGCCGACGCAGTTCTGGTGGTTCTTCAGCCTGTCGATCGCCGGCATCATGGGCGGGGCCTGGCTGTCGGGCCGGCGCGCCGGGTTGATGGCGCCGCGCAAGCAGGTGCGGCGTGGCTTCCAGATCATGATGCTGTCGGCGCTGGTCAACGTGGCGCTGAACCTCAGCGTCGCACCGCATTGGGCCTGGGCTCTCCCCATCGTGGCGCTGTTTTCATTCGGCTGGGCCTTGATGGTGCCTGTGGTCACGATCATGGTGCTCGACCTCGCGCCCGACCGCCGCGGCATGGCGTCTTCGCTGCAGGCCTTCGTCGGCGGCGCGGCCAACGGCCTGGTGGCCGGCGTCATCGCACCGCTGGTGATGGACTCGACGTTGGCCCTGGCGCTGACCTCGGCCGGCTTCCTGGCGGTCGGCCTGGTGGCCTGGCAGTGGGTCCGCCGGCGCGTCGGTTGACGGGCGCGTCAGGTCGGTCGGTCCAGCGCCAGTGCGGCGCCGAGCAGGGCGGGCGCCGGCGCCGTGACGATCCAACTCGGAATCGCCGCCAAGTAAGAGCGAAAGCGGCCTTTGTCTTCGAATCGGGTCCGGAAAGGCAAGGTCTCGAGGCGCCGGCCCAGCCGCGGCGCGATGCCGCCGCCGAGGTAAACGCCGCCGCGCGCGCCCAGTGTGAGGGCCAGGTCGCTGGCCACGCTGCCCAGGAAGGCTGCAAACAAGCCGACTGCCTCTGCGCACTGAGGGCAGTGCGGCAAGCTTTCGCCGAGCCCGCGGGCCAGCACGTCGGCGGGCTCCAGCGTGTGCGCCGCCACGTTGTCCAGGGTGCAAAGGGCAACGTAAAGGTTGACCAGGCCGGGGCCCGACAAAACCCGCTCTGCCGAAACATGTCCGAAGCGTTCGCGCAGCACGGCCAGCAGCGCATCCTCGCGAGCGGACGCGGCAGCCAACGTGGCATGGCCACCTTCGCCCACCACGGGATGCCAGCCGCCCTGCCCATCCGCCACCATGCCCGACACGCCCAGCCCCGTCCCGGCGCCGAGGACGGCAATGTTGGCACCCTCTACCGCCGCGCCGCCGCCGATTTGACAGAGGTCGTCGCTCGCCAGCACAGGCAGGGCCCTGGCCAAGGCCTCGAAGTCGTTGAGAACCCGCAAACGCTCGACGCCGAGTGAGCGTTGCAGTGCCGTGATCGAGAACCGCCACGCGTGGTTGGTCATGGCGACGGTGTCACCCAGCACGGCCGTGGCGATGCCGAATGCCGCCGCGCGCGGCGGAGGCAGGCCTTCGATGCGCAGGTAGTGGGCAATGCAGCTGTCGATGGCATCGAAGTCGCTGCAGGCGAGCACCTGCACATGCTCGAACTTGGCATCCGGACGAGATTGCCAGGCCCAGCGAGCGTTGGTTCCGCCCACATCGCCGAGCAGCCTGGGGAATCCGGGAGCCATGGCGTCCATAGACTTGCGCGGTTTGTTGATCTCGATGGCCGCGGACTCTACTGGATGGGATGCGCGCCTCGTTCGGCGCAGTGTGTGGCTGGCGCCACAATGGAAGATCATTCCTTGCTCCTCGCCATGACCAAGACCGTAGCTCAGCGCCCGCGTGGCGCCCTCCCGGGGGGGCAGCAACCCCGTCCGGCTCCACATGCCAACCTGGCCGAAACGTTCGCATCGGCTTACCAGCGCGAACTCGCCCAACGCAGCGACGGCGTCTCTGCCGAAGCCTGCCTGTGGGCGGCGGCCCATGCCAGCCGCGACCTGCTGGCCGAGCGCTGGGCTCGCACCCAGGCCGAAGATCGCGTCAACACCACCGCGCGCCGCGTTCACTACCTGTCGATGGAGTTCCTGATGGGCCGTGCGCTCGGCAATGCCGTGGCCGCGCTGGGTCTGGAGGCCGACCTGCGTGCAGCCGTGCAGGCCAGTGGCCAACCGCTGCCCGACGTGCTCGAGCGCGAAGCCGACGCGGCCTTGGGCAACGGCGGCCTGGGCCGGCTGGCCGCTTGCTTCCTCGACTCGTTCGCGACGCTCGGCTTGCCCTCGTTCGGCTATGGCGTGCGCTACCAGTACGGCATGTTCGCGCAGCAGATCGCGGGAGGCCGCCAGGTCGAGGCGCCGGACGACTGGTTGAAGCGCGGCAACCCGTGGGAGATCGCCCGCCCGGAATTGCGCTGGCTCGTCGGCTTCGGCGGCCGGGTCCAGGCCGAAGGCGCCGACGGCAGCGCGCGGCGCTGGGTGCCGAGCGAGCGCGTCGTCGCCACCGCGTTCGACTTCATCGTGCCCGGACACGGCACCGAGCGCGTGGCCACGTTGCGCCAGTGGCATGCCAGCTCCGAGCACCCGATCGACTTCGCCGCCTTCTGCCGCGGCGAACACCTGGCCTCGGGCCGCGAGCGCCTGTCGGCCGACATGCTGAACTGGGTGCTGTACCCCGACGACAGCACGCACGCCGGCCGCGAAATGCGGCTGAAGCAGGAGTTCCTGCTGGTCTCGGCATCGCTGCAGGACATGCTCGCACGGCACCTGCGCGAGGGCCGCGCGCTGCACGACTTCGGGCGCCAGAACAGCGTGCACCTGAACGACACCCACCCCGCGCTGGTGCCGGCCGAGCTGATGCGCCTGTTGATCGACGAGCAGGGCCTGGCCTGGGAGGACGCCTGGCGCGTCACGCGCCAGGCCGTCAGCTACACCAACCACACCCTGATGCCCGAGGCGCTGGAAACTTGGGCCGTGCCGATGTTCGAGGCCCTGCTGCCGCGCCACCTCGAGATCGTCTACGAGATCAACCGCCGTTTTCTCGAGGAGGTGCGCGCGCGTTTTCCGCACGACGAGGCGCGCGTGCGGCGCATGTCGCTCGTCGACGAGAGCGGTGAACGCCGGCTGCGCATGGCGGCCCTGTCGATCGTCGCCTCGCACAAGGTCAACGGCGTTTCGGCACTGCACTCGGCGCTGATGGTGCAGACCATCTTCGCCGACTTCGCGGCGCTGTACCCTGACCGCTTCACCAACATCACCAACGGCGTCACGCCGCGGCGCTGGCTGATGCAAGCCAACCCGGGGCTGTCGGCGCTGATCGACGACCAGATCGGCGATGCCTGGCGCGCCGATGCGGCCGGGCTCGCGGCCCTGGCTGCGCATGCGAAAGACGCGGTGCTCGGCCGCGCGTTCCTGGCCGTCAAGCGCGCCAACAAGGAGCGCCTGGCGGCGGTGGTTCGCCGTGAAGTCGGCGTGGCCATCGACCCGGCCAGCCTGTTCGATGTACAGATCAAGCGCATCCACGAGTACAAGCGCCAGCTGCTGAACCTGCTGCACGTGGTGGCGCGCTACCAGGCGATCGCCGCCGATCCGCAGGCCGACTGGGTGCCGCGCACCGTGGTGATGGCCGGCAAGGCAGCATCGGCGTACCACACCGCCAAATCCATTGTGCAACTGGCGCACGACATCGCCCGCGTCGTCAACAGCGACGTGCGGATCGGCGACAAGCTGAAGCTGGTCTTCCTGCCCAACTACAGCGTCTCGCTGGCCGAGGTGATCCTGCCCGCGGCGGATCTTTCCGAACAGATCTCCACCGCCGGCACCGAGGCCTCGGGCACCGGCAACATGAAGTTCGCGCTCAATGGCGCGCTGACCATCGGCACCTGGGACGGCGCCAACATCGAGATGGCCGAGGCCATGGGTGCCGAGAACATGTTCGTCTTCGGCCTGCGCACCGACGCCGTGGCGCGCACCCAGGCGCTCGGCTACGACCCGCGCCTGCACGTCGAAGAGAACGCGCAATTGCGCGCGGTGCTGGGCGCGATCGGCGGCGGCGCCTTCTCGCCCGGCGAGCCCGAGCGCTACCGCGGGTTGGTCGACAGCCTGGTGCAGCGCGACACCTACCTGCTGCTGGCGGACTTCACCGACTACGTGGCCACGCAGTCGCGCGTCGATGCGCTGTACCGTCAGCCTGCGGCCTGGGCCGAGCGCGCGCTCGTCAACATCGCGTCGATGGGCGGCTTTTCATCCGACCGCACGATCCGCGAGTACGTGGACAAGGTATGGACCGCACCGAAGCGTTGACCGTCGGGCGGAGCGACTGATGCTGGCCGAGTCCGACGTCGATGCGTTGGTTGCTGCGCGCCATGGCGACCCTTGCGCGGTGCTCGGCCTGCATGCGGACGCGCACGGCACGCTGTGGCTGCGTGCGATGCTGCCGGGCGCGATCGCGGTGGATGGGGTCGATGCAAAGACCCGCCGCCGGGTCGTGGCACTGCAGTGCCGGCACGTTGACGGCCTGTGGGAAGCGAAGATCCCGCGCCGCAAGCAGCGCTTCGACTACCGCCTGCGAGTGCAGTGGGCCGCAGGCGGCGAAGGCGAGCATGCGGATGCCTATGCCTTCGCGCCGCAGATCGCAGACGCCGACCTGCACTTCCTCGGCGAAGGCAGCCACCTGCGGCCGTTCACCGTGCTCGGCGCGCACGCGGCGTCGCTCAATGCCGTGTCGGGCGGGGCCGTGGTGGCGGGTGTGCGCTTCGCCGTCTGGGCGCCGAACGCGCGGCGCGTTTCCGTCATCGGTGACTTCAACGCCTGGGACGGCCGCCGCCACCCGATGCGCTCGCGCGGGGGTGGCGGCGTGTGGGAGCTGTTCGTGCCGCACGTGGCCGCGGGCGACCGCTACAAGTTCGAGCTTCTCGGGGCCGATGGCCGGCTCCTGCCCGCCAAGGCCGACCCCTACGCGTTCGCCGCCGAACACCGCCCCGCCACCGCCAGCGTCGTTGCGCCGCTGCCCGCCGCCCGTTCGTTGGCGCCGGGCCGCGCCACGGCCAACGCGCGCCACGCCCCGGTGTCGATCTACGAGTTGCATGCGGGGTCATGGCGGCGCCATCCCGACGGCCGCTTTCATTCCTGGGACGAACTCGCGGCTGCATTGCCGGCCTACGTGGCCGACCTCGGCTTCACCCATCTCGAGTTGATGCCGATCAGCGAGCATCCGTTCGACGGCTCGTGGGGCTACCAGACGCTGGGCCTGTACGCACCGAGCGCACGCTTCGGTCCGCCCGAGGCCTTTGCGCGCTTCGTCGATGCCTGCCGTGCGCACGGCCTGGGCCTGTTGCTCGACTGGGTGCCGGCGCACTTTCCGGCCGACGCGTTCGGCCTGGCGCAATTCGACGGCACACCGCTGTACGAGTACGCCGACCCGCGCGAAGGCTTCCACCGTGACTGGAACACGCTGATCTACAACTTCGGCCGCCGCGAGGTGAAGAACTTTTTGGTCGGCAATGCGTTGTACTGGGTTGAGCGCTACGGCGTCGACGGGCTGCGCGTCGATGCGGTCGCCTCGATGCTCTACCGCGACTACTCGCGCGAGCCCGGTGAATGGGTTCCGAACGTGCACGGCGGCCGCGAGAACCTCGAGGCCATCGCACTGCTGCGGCGGACCAACGAAGTGCTCGGCGCCGAATGCCCCGGCGCGATCACGCTGGCCGAGGAGTCGACCGCCTACCCCGGCGTGAGCGCGCCGACCTACACCGGCGGCCTGGGCTTCCACTACAAGTGGAACATGGGCTGGATGCACGACACCCTGACCTACATGCAAGAAGACCCGGTGAACCGGCGCTGGCATCACGACAAGATGAGCTTCGGCCTGGTGTACGCCTACACCGAGAACTTCGTGTTGCCGCTCTCGCACGACGAGGTGGTGCACGGCAAGCGTTCGATCCTCGGCCGCATGCCGGGTGACGAGTGGCAGCGCTTCGCCAACCTGCGTGCGTACTACGGCTTCATGTGGGGCCACCCCGGCAAGAAGCTGCTGTTCATGGGCCAGGAGTTCGCCCAACCCGCCGAGTGGAACCACGACACCGAGTTGCCTTGGTACCTGCTGGCCGATGCCCGCCATGCCGGAGTGCAGCGGCTGGTGCGCGACTTGAACCGCCTGTACCGCGACACCCCGGCATTGCACGCGCTCGACAACGAGGCCGCGGGCTTCGAATGGATCGACGCGCACGACGCCGAGCGTTCGGTCTACAGCTGGCTGCGCCGCGATGCGCAAGGCGGTGTGGTGGCGGTGGTGTGCAACATGACGCCGGTGACGCGCGCCGGGTTTCGGCTTGGCGTGCCGCCAAGCCCGGGCGCGTGGCGCGAGGTGCTCAACACCGACGCAGCCGACTATGAAGGCTCGGGTGTCGGCCAATGCGGGGCCTTGCTCGCGGTGCACGCCGAACCCAGCCACGGCCGCACCCACTCGATCGTGCTGACGTTGCCGCCGCTCGCGACGGTGTTCCTGTCTCCCGCGTGAGTGGCCGCAACGCCCAAATGAAACTGCCCCCCACCTTGCAACCCGGGCGCGCGCACCCGTTCGGTTCATTGGCCCGCGAAGGTGGCGTCAACTTCGCGGTCTTCTCCGACCATGCCACGCGCATCGACCTGTGTCTGTTCGACGCCAGCGGCGCGCGCGAGATCAAGCGCTACCCGCTGCACGGCCCGGAGGATGGCGTCTTCCATGGCTTTCTCGAGCAGGTCGGCCCGGGCCTCGTCTACGGCCTGCGCGCGCACGGCCCGTATGCGCCCGAGCATGGCCATCGCTTCAATGCGCACAAGCTGTTGCTTGACCCCTGGGCGCGCGAGATCGTCGGCCGCTTTGCCTGGCATGCCGAACACCTCGGCTACGAGCTCGGCCACCCCGACGGCACGCGCTCGTTCGACGCGCGCGACAACGCGTTGCAGGCGCTGAAGGCCCGCGTGGCCGCACCGCCGTCGGTGGCGCCGGGCTGGCACAACGCGCCGCGGCACGCGGCCGGCGACGTGGTCGTCTACGAGGTCCACGTGAAGGGTTTCGGCATGGGTCTGCCCGGCCTGCCGCCGGCGCTGCGCGGCAGCTACGCGGGGCTGGCGCACCCGGCCGCGATCGCGCATTTCAAGGCGCTGGGCGTCACCACGCTCGAGCTGTTGCCGGTGCAGTTCCATCTCGACGAGCCGGGCCTGGCGGCGCAGGGCTTCGTCAACTACTGGGGCTACAACACGCTCGGCTTCTTCTGCCCCGACCCGCGCTATGCCGCCTGCGACTGCAGCGACCCGACCGCCGTAGCCGACGAGTTCCGCACGATGGTCCACACGCTGCACGCGCACGGTCTGGAAGTGTTGCTCGACGTGGTTTACAACCACACC
>JAABTC010000008.1 GCA_011390055.1 Burkholderiales bacterium
GCACGACAGCCTGGGGGCCAACCTGATCGTGCAGGTCAAGGCCAACCGCGTGATGCGCGTGGTACCGCTCGAGAACGAAGACGTCAACGAATGCTGGCTCGCCGACCGCGACCGCTTCTCGTACGAAGCGCTGAACGGCCCGCAGCGCCTGACGCAGCCGATGATCAAGCAGGGCGGCGCCTGGCAGGCGGTCGACTGGAACACCGCGCTGAACTACGTGGCCGAAGGCCTGAAGCGCATCCAGGGCGAGTTCGGCGCGGCGTCGATCGGCGCATTGGCTTCGCCCCACGCGACGGTCGAGGAGCTGCACCTGCTGGCCAAGCTCACGCGCGGCCTGGGCAGCGAGAACATCGACCACCGCCTGCGCCACGCCGACTTCTCCAACCGCGGGCCCGCAGGCTCGGCGCGTTGGCTGGGTCTGCCGATCGCTGCGCTGTCGTCGTTGCAGCGGGTGTTCATCGTCGGCTCGTTCCTGCGCAAGGATCATCCGCTGCTGGCCCAGCGCCTGCGCCAGGCCGCGCGGCGCGGCGGCCAGATCGCGAGCCTGCATGCGGTGCACGACGACTGGGCCCTGCCGCTGGCGGCCCGCATGACGGCAGCCCCCAGCGAGTGGCTTGCGGCGCTGGCGCAGGTCGCGGCCGCGGTGTCGCGCACGCAGGGCAGCACCGCGCCCGAGGGCGTGGGTGCCGTAGAGCCCGGCGCAGAGGCCGGCCGGATCGCCGCCTCGCTGCTCAGCGGCGAGCGCAAGGCCATCCTGCTCGGCAACGCCGCGGCCCAGCATCCGCAAGCGGCGCAGCTGCTGGCCCTGGCGCAGTGGATCGGCCAGGCCACGGGTGCCAGCGTCGGTTACCTCGGCGAGGCCGCCAACAGCGTCGGCGCGCAGTGGGTCGGTGCGCTGCCAGGCGAAGGCGGCCTGGATGCCGGGCGCATTCTGACGGGGCCGATGAAGGCCTTGTTGTTGATGGGTGTCGAGCCGGCCTTCGATGCGGCCGACCCCGCCGCCGCGCAGGCGGCGCTGCAAGGTGCCGGCCTCGTCGTCTCGATGAGCCCCTTCAACGACGCCAACACGCGGGTTGCCGACGTGCTGCTGCCGGTGTCGCCGTTCAGCGAAACCGCCGGCACCTTCGTCAATGCCGAAGGGCGCGTGCAGAGCTTCCACGGCGTGGTGCGGCCGCTCGGCGACACGCGCCCGGCCTGGAAGGTGCTGCGCGTGCTGGGCAACCTGCTCGGCCTGCCGGGCTTCGAGCAAGAGTCTGCCGAGCAGGTCCGGGCCGAGGCCCTGGGCGAGGTCGCGACACTGGCCAGCCGCCTGGACAACCGCAGCCCGGCCGCGGTGGCGCTCGGGCCTGTGACGGGTACGGCCGCTTCGGGCCTGGAGCGCATCGCAGACGTGCCGATCTACGCAACCGATTCCATCGTGCGGCGCTCGCCGCCGCTGCAGGACACGGCCGATGCGCGCGCGCCCATCGTCGGTCTGTCGAGCGCCGTGTGGCACCAGCTCGGTCTGCAGGCCGGCGACGCCGTGCGCGTCGCGCAGGGCACCGCTGCGGTCACTTTGCCGGCGCGCGAAGAGGCCAGCCTTGCCGATCGCGCGGTGCGCATTGCCGCGGGCCACCTGCACACCGCGGGGCTCGGCGCGATGTTCGGCGCCGTCACGGTCGAAAAGGCTGCGGCCGCCGAAAGGCCACGCCCATGATCGACGCCTTCAACGCCAGCGGCGAGCAGTTGCTCGGCCCCACCTTGTGGCTCGTCGTGTGGAGTCTGATCAAGATCGTGGCGGTGCTGCTGCCGCTGCTCGGCTGCGTTGCCTACCTGACGTTGTGGGAACGCAAGGCCATCGGCTGGACGCAGATCCGCCCCGGCCCGAACCGCGTCGGGCCCTGGGGCCTGCTGACGCCGATCGCCGACGCGGTGAAGCTGATCTTCAAGGAAATCATCCGACCCACCGCGGCCAACAAGGCGCTGTTCTTTCTCGGCCCGGTGATGACCATCATGCCGGCCCTGGCGGCCTGGGCCGTGATCCCCTTCGGCCCCGAGGTGGTCTTGGCCAACGTCAATGCCGGCCTGCTGTTCCTGATGGCGATCACTTCGCTCGAGGTCTACGGCGTGATCATCGCCGGCTGGGCCTCGAACTCGAAGTACGCCTTCCTCGGCGCGCTGCGCGCCTCGGCGCAGATGGTGAGCTACGAGATCGCGATGGGCTTCGCGCTGGTGGTGGTGCTGATGGTCTCGGCCAGCATGAACATGACCGACATCGTGATGGCCCAGTCGCGCGGCCGCGCAGCGGATGTCGGCCTGACCTTCCTGTCGTGGAACTGGCTGCCGCTGCTGCCGATCTTCGTTGTCTACTTCATCGCCGGCCTGGCCGAAACCAACCGCCACCCGTTCGACGTGGTCGAGGGCGAAAGCGAGATCGTCGCCGGCCACATGATCGAGTACTCGGGCATGTCGTTCGCGATGTTCTTCCTCGCCGAGTACGCCAACATGATCCTGGTCAGCACGCTGTGCGTGCTGATGTTCCTGGGCGGCTGGCTGTCGCCGATCGACTCGGTGTTCTTCAACTGGATCCCCGGCTGGATCTGGCTCGCGATCAAGGTCTTCGTCGTGGTCACGATGTTCCTGTGGGTGCGCGCCACCTTCCCGCGTTACCGCTACGACCAGATCATGCGGCTGGGCTGGAAGATCCTCATCCCCGTCACCCTTGTCTGGCTCGTTGTCGTCGGCTTGTGGATCCAGTCACCCTGGAACATCTGGAAATAGAGAGTAGCCCGAGACATGTCCGCGCTCACCACCGTCAAGGATTTCGCCAGCAGTTTCCTGCTGACCGAGCTGTTCAAAGGCATGGCCGTCACCGGCCGGCACTTCTTCGCGCGCAAGATCACGGTGCAATTCCCCGAAGAGAAGACGCCGCAGTCGCCGCGATTCCGGGGCCTGCATGCACTGCGCCGCTACGAGAACGGCGAAGAGCGCTGCATCGCCTGCAAGCTCTGCGAAGCGGTGTGCCCGGCGCTGGCGATCACGATCGAGTCCGACGTGCGCGACGATGGCTCGCGCCGCACCACGCGCTACGACATCGACCTCACCAAGTGCATCTTCTGCGGCTTCTGCGAAGAAAGCTGCCCGGTCGATTCGATCGTCGAGACCCACGTCCTCGAGTACCACGGCGAAAAGCGCGGCGACCTTTACTTCACGAAAGACATGCTGCTGGCCGTGGGCGACCGCTACGAAAAAGACATCGCCGCGGCACGCGTCGCCGACGCGCCGTTCAGATGACCCACCCCCGAAGCGCCTTCGGCGCTCCCCCTCAAGGGGGCGCCCCCAGCGGCCCGGCAAAGCCGGTTCCGCGGCCGCTGCTTGGTTGCACCGTTTGATGAACTCCACCACTATTCTTTTTTACGTCTTCTCCGCGGTGCTGCTCGGCGCCGCGTTCGGCGTCATCACCGCGCGCAGCACGGTGCATGCGGCGCTGTACCTGGTGCTGGCCTTCTTCAGCGCGGCCTGCGTCTGGATGCTGCTGAAGGCCGAGTTCCTTGCCATCGCCCTGGTGCTGGTGTACGTCGGCGCGGTGATGGTGCTGTTCCTGTTCGTCGTGATGATGCTCGACATCAACACCGACAGCCTGCGGCACAACTTCTGGCGTCACTTTCCGCTCGCTGGCCTGGTGGGCGCGGTGATCGCGCTCGAGATGACGCTGGTGCTGCGCGGCGGCTTCGACCTGGGGGTGGCCCGCCCGCCGACCGCGGCGGAGCTGGCCTTGGGCAACACCAAGCTGCTGGGCATCGAGATCTACACCCAGTACCTGTACCCGCTGCAATTGGCCGCCGTGCTGCTGCTGGTGGCCATCATCGCGGCCATCGCGCTCACGTTGCGCGAGCGCAAGGATGCGCGCCATCTCGACCCCGCCCAGCAGATGCGCGCGAAGAAGGCCGACCGGGTGCGTCTGGTGAAGATGGCGCCCACGCGCGCGCCCGCACCGCCGCCACCGCCGCCCACGGCGACGCCAGACGCGGCCTCGACGGAGAAACGCTGATGTTGGGCAACGTCACGCTGTCGCATTTCCTGTCGCTGGGCGCGATCCTTTTCGCGCTGTCGGTGATCGGCATCTTCCTGAACCGCCGTAACCTGATCGTGCTGCTGATGGCCATCGAGCTGATGCTGCTGGCGGTCAACCTGAACTTCATCGCCTTCTCGCATTACCTGGGCGACATGGACGGCCAGGTGTTCGTCTTCTTCATCCTCACCGTGGCCGCCGCCGAAGCCGCGATCGGCCTGGCGATCCTGGTCGTGCTGTTCCGCAACCGCGCCTCGATCAATGTGCAGGAACTCGACAGCCTCAAGGGCTGAACCTATGTATTGCCCCCAAGCTCACTTGCGTTCGCAGCCCCCCAGGGGGGCGCAGGCCTCCCTTGGGGCGGCCCGGCGCTCGGCCTGACCATGCCTGTCACGCTCTCCCTCCCGCTGCTGCTGACGATCGCGCTGGCGCCCCTGGTCGGGGCCATCGCTGCCGGCTTTTTCGGCAAGGCCATCGGCCGCCGCGGCGCGCACACCGTCACGATCCTCGGTGTGCTGATCGCTTTCATCGGCTCGGCCGTGGTGCTCAAGCAGGTCGCGCTCGATGGCGCACGCTTCAATGCCACCGTCTACGAATGGATGGTGCTCGGTGGCCTGAAGATGGAGGTCGGCTTCCTGGTCGACGGCCTGACCGCGATGATGATGGCCGTCGTCACTTTCGTTTCGCTGATGGTCCACGTCTACACCATCGGCTACATGGAGGAAGACCCGGGCTACCAGCGCTTCTTCTCGTACATCTCGCTGTTCACGTTCTCGATGTTGATGCTCGTGATGAGCAACAACTTCCTGCAGCTGTTCTTCGGCTGGGAGGCGGTCGGCCTGGTCAGCTACCTGCTGATCGGCTTCTGGTTCAAGAAGCCGACGGCGATCTTCGCCAACATGAAGGCCTTCCTGGTCAACCGCGTCGGCGACTTCGGCTTCATTCTGGGTATCGGCCTGCTGGTGGCGTATGCCGGCTCGCTGAACTACGCCGAGGTTTTCGCCAAGGGCAGCGATCTGGCGCGCATGCAGTTTCCGAACCCGTTCGGCGGGAGCGACTGGCTGCTGGTCACGGTGGCCTGCATCTGCCTGTTCATCGGCGCGATGGGCAAGAGCGCGCAGTTCCCGCTGCATGTGTGGCTGCCCGATTCGATGGAGGGCCCGACGCCCATCTCCGCGCTGATCCACGCCGCGACGATGGTCACCGCCGGGATCTTCATGGTCGCGCGCATGAGCCCGCTGTTCGAGCTTTCCGACACCGCACTCTCGTTCGTGCTCGTCATCGGCTCGATCACTGCGCTGTTCATGGGCTTCCTGGGCATCATCCAGAACGACATCAAGCGGGTCGTCGCGTATTCCACCTTGTCGCAGCTCGGCTACATGACGGTGGCTCTCGGTGCCTCGGCCTATTCGGTGGCGGTGTTCCACCTGATGACGCATGCCTTCTTCAAGGCCCTGCTGTTCCTGGCTGCCGGCTCGGTGATCATCGGCATGCACCACGACCAGGACATCCGCAACATGGGCGGCCTGCGCAAGTACATGCCGATCACCTGGATCACGGCGCTGCTGGGGTCGCTGGCGCTGATCGGCACGCCGCTGTTCTCGGGCTTCTACAGCAAGGACTCCATCATCGAGGCGGTGCATGCCAGCACGCTGCCGGGCTCGGGCTTCGCGTACTTCGCTGTCGTGGCCGGCGTCTTCGTCACGGCGTTCTACTCGTTCCGGATGTACTTTCTGGTCTTTCACGGCCCGGAGCGCTTCCGCGACAAGCCGTTCCCTGGCGAGCACGATCACGACGACCCTGGCGACGCGCATGCTCGTGGGCACGTGTCGCACAACGTGCACGTGCCGCATGAGTCGCCTTGGGTGATCACCGGGCCTTTGATCCTGCTTGCGCTGCCCTCGGTGTTGATCGGTTATTTCACGATCCAGCCGATGCTGTTCGGCGACTTCCTGAAGGACGCGATCGTCAACGACGTCGTGCGCCACCCGGCCATGAAGGCACTGGCAGGCTTTTTCGACAGCGCCAGCGGCATGGCCGTGCATTCACTGCAGACGGTGCCGCTGTGGCTGGCAGTCGCAGGCGTCGTGACGGCCTGGTGGTTCTACTTGAAGCAGCCAGCGATCCCGGCTGCCTTGAAGCGGCGCTTCTCGTGGCTGTACCGCCTGCTCGAGAACAAGTACTACCTCGACTGGTTCAACGAGCACGTGATCGCCGCCGGAACACGCCTCACCGGCATGGGCCTGTGGAAGGGTGGGGATGTCGGCCTGATCGACGGTGCGCTGGTCAACGGTTCGGCACGCACCGTGGGCGCCATCGCCCAGTTCACCCGGCGCCTGCAGACCGGCCACCTCTACACCTATGCGCTGGTGATGCTGCTCGGCGTGTTCGCGCTGATGACCTGGCAACTCTGGCCGCAGGTGCGCCGGCTCTTCGGCCTCTGACCGCGTGCGACCACAAGAATGACAACGGAACAACGATGGGTCTGCTGAGCGTTGCAATCTGGCTGCCGGTGTTGATCGGCGGCGTGCTGCTGGCGCTCGGGCGCGACGAGCAGGTGGCGAGCGTGCGTTGGCTGGCGCTGGGCGGTGCCGTGGTGAGCTTTCTCGTCACGCTGCCGCTGATCTCGCGCTTCGATGTCGCCAGCGCCGCGATGCAGTACCAGGAGAAGCTGCCCTGGATCGAACGCTTCCAGGTGTTCTACCACCTGGGCGTCGACGGCATCTCGGTGTGGTTCGTTCCGCTCACGGCGTTCATCACCATCATCGTGGTGGTGGCGGCGTGGCAGGTCATCACCGAGCGCGTGAACCAGTACATGGGCGCGTTCCTGATCCTGTCGGGTCTGATGGTCGGCGTGTTCAGTGCTCTGGACGGCCTGCTGTTCTACGTCTTCTTCGAAGCCACGCTGATCCCGATGTACATCATCATCGGCATGTGGGGTGGCCCGCGCCGCGTCTATGCGGCGTTCAAGTTCTTCCTCTACACGCTGCTCGGCTCGCTGTTGATGCTGGTGGCGCTGCTGTACCTGTACTTCAAGTCGGGCGGCAGTTTCAACATCCTCGACTGGCACCGGCTGCCCCTGCCGCTGTCCGCGCAGAGCCTGCTCTTCTTCGCCTTCTTCGCTGCGTTCTCGGTCAAGGTGCCGATGTGGCCGGTGCACACCTGGCTGCCCGACGCCCACGTCGAAGCGCCCACCGGCGGCTCGGTGGTGCTGGCGGCCATCATGTTGAAGCTCGGCGCCTACGGCTTCCTGCGCTTCTCGCTGCCGATCGCACCTGACGCAGCACGCGAGTGGGCCTGGCTGATCATCGCGCTGTCGCTGATCGCGGTGGTCTACATCGGCCTGGTGGCGCTGGTGCAGCAGGACATGAAGAAGCTGGTGGCGTATTCGTCGATCGCCCACATGGGCTTCGTGACGCTCGGCTTCTTCATCTTCAGCGAACTCGGCGTCTCGGGCGGCATCGTTCAGATGATCAGCCACGGCTTCATCTCCGGTGCGATGTTCCTGTGCATCGGCGTGCTCTACGACCGCATGCATTCGCGCGAGATCGCCGATTACGGCGGCGTGGCCAACACCATGCCCAAGTTCGCCGCCTTCGCCGTCTTCTTCGCGATGGCCAACAGCGGCCTGCCGGGCACCAGCGGCTTCGTCGGCGAATGGATGGTGATCCTGGGCACCGTCAAGGCCAACTTCTGGCTCGCCGCCTTGGCGGCCACCGCGCTGATCTTCGGTGCGGCCTACAACCTGTGGATGGTCAAGCGCGTCTACTTCGGCGAGGTCGCGAATGCGCAGGTCAGGGCGCTCACCGACATCGACGCGCGCGAGTTCGCAATGCTCGCGGTGCTGGCCATCGCCGTGCTCTGGATGGGCCTCTACCCGAAGCCGTTCACCGACGTGATGCACGTGTCGGTGACGCAGCTGCTGCAGCATGTGGCGCAGAGCAAACTCAACTGAGCGGCCGGTCCGATGAACTCCATGAACTGGCAAGTCCTGCATCCCGAGATGCTGCTGTTGGCGATGACCGGCGTGATTGCCATCGTCGACCTCTACGCCACCGACCCGAAGCGGCGCCTGACCTTCTGGCTCACCCAGGCCACGCTGCTGGCGGTGGCCGCGCTGCACCTCGAAGCGATGATCGACGGCCAGTCGCTGATCGGCATGCAGGGCATGGCCGTGGCCGACCCGCTCGGCCATCTGCTGGCCTTCTTCGCGACGCTGTCCGTCAGCGCCACGCTGGCCTATGCGCAGCCCTATGTCGGTTCACGCGAGATGCAGAAGGGCGAGTTCTACACGCTCTCGCTGTTCTCGCTGCTCGGCGCCTGCGTGATGGTCTCGGCCAACAACTTCCTGGTCATCTACCTCGGCCTGGAGCTGATGAGCCTGTCGATGTATGCCTTGACCGCCCTGCGCCGCGACCATGCGCAGTCGACCGAGGCCGCGATGAAGTACTTCGTGCTCGGCGCCATCGCCTCGGGCTTCCTGCTCTACGGCCTGTCGATGATGTACGGCGCCACCGGCAGCCTGGACATCCAGCGGGTGTTCGAGGTCATCGGCAGGGGGCAGGCGAACCAGCAGGTGCTGGTCTTCGGCCTGGTCTTCATCGTCGCGGGGCTGGCCTTCAAGTTCGGTGCGGCGCCGTTCCACATGTGGCTGCCCGACGTCTACCACGGCGCGCCGACCGCGGTCACGCTGCTGATCGCCAGCACCTCCAAGCTCGCGGCCTTCGGCATCGCGATGCGCCTGCTGGTCGAAGGCCTGCTCGGGTTGGCCAACGACTGGCAGCAGATGCTCATCGTGCTGGCGCTGGCCTCGCTGGTCGTTGGCAACTTCGCGGCCATCGCGCAAACCAACCTGAAGCGCCTGCTCGCCTACTCGGCGATCGGCCAGGTCGGGTTCATGCTGCTGGCCCTGGCGGCAGGGGTCGTCAGTGGCAACACGCTGTCGGGCGCGAACGCCTACAGCTCGGCGCTGTTCTACATGGTCACCTACGTGATGACCACGCTGGGTGCGTTCGGCGTGGTCATGCTGCTCACACGCCAGGGCTTCGAAAGCGAAGAGATCAGCGACCTGGCAGGCCTGAACCAGCGCAGCCCGTGGATGGCCGCGGTGATGGCCCTGTGCATGTTCTCGCTGGCGGGCGTGCCGCCGCTGGTCGGCTTCTACGCCAAGCTCTCGGTGTTGCAGGCCCTCGTCACCACCAACCTGGCGCTGCACCTGTGGCTGGCCGTGGCGGCTGTGCTCCTGTCGCTCGTCGGCGCGTTCTACTACCTGCGCGTCGTCAAGGTGATGTACTTCGACGAGCCCGCGGCCGATGCGCACCGCATCAACGGCGAGCGCGGGGTGCAGGCCCTGCTGGCCGTGAACGGCGCCGCGGTGCTGGTGTTCGGCCTGTTGCCGGGCGGCCTGATGACGATGTGCAGCACCGCGATCGTGAGAGCACTGGCCACGTGAAGCCCGACGCGGGCGCAGCGGATGCGCCGCTGCTCGAAACCCTGCTCAAGGCCGAGCAGGTCTGGCAGGGCCGCTTTCTCGACGTGCGCCGCGACACCATCGCGCATGCCGACGGCAGCCAGGCCACGCGCGAGTACATCGTGCATCCCGGCGCGGTGATGATCGTGCCGCTGCTGGATGACGGGCGCTTCTTGATGGAGCGCCAGTACCGCCACCCGATGGGCCGCGTGATGCTCGAATTTCCGGCCGGCAAGATCGATCCCGGTGAAGCCCCGTTCGACTGCGCGCGCCGCGAACTGGCCGAAGAAACCGGCTACCGCGCGGCCGAATGGGCACGCGCGGGCATCCTGCACAACGCCATCGCCTATTCCACCGAAGGCATCGAGATCTGGTTCGCGCGCGGCCTGGTGGCCGGCCCCGCGAGCCTGGACGCCGGCGAATTCCTGCAGACCGTGGTGCACGGCAGCGACGAACTCGACGCGATGGTCGGCCGCGGTGAGGTCACCGACGCGAAAACGCTGATCGGCCTGCTTTGGTGGCAAAGGTGGCAAGCCGGCGCCTGGCCGATGCGCTGGCAGCCCGCGCCGGCTGCAGAATGAGTGCGCCATGAAAGTCATCGATTTGCGATGCCAGAGCGGCCACGGCTTCGAAGGCTGGTTCGCCAGCGACGAGGATTTTCTCGACCAGAACGGGCGCCAGCAGATCGCCTGTCCGTTGTGCGCGGACACGCTGATCGTGCGCCTGCCCAGCGCGCCACGCCTGAACCTCTCGGGCGCACGCGAAGTCACGCTGGCGGCGCCGCCGGTCGATCCGCAAGCGCAGTGGATGAAGGCCGTGCGGCATGTGCTGGCCCACACCGAAGACGTCGGCACGCGTTTCGCGACCGAAGCCAGGCGCATCCACTACGGCGAGGCCGAGGAGCGCGGCATTCGCGGGCAGGCCACGCCGGCCGAGCGCGAGGCCCTGCGCGACGAAGGCATCGAGGTCATGCCGCTGCCGCTGCCCGACGTGCTGAAAGAGCCCTTGCAGTAGCACGCCCCCCGCGCGCCACGGCTACAGCACGCGCCCTGGGTTCAGCACGCCGTGCGGATCGAGCGCGAGCTTGATCGCCCGCATCATCGACAGGGCCGTGGGGTCCTTGCGCAACGCCAGTTCATCGCGCTTCAACGCGCCGATGCCGTGCTCGGCCGAGATCGAGCCGCCGTGCGCCATCACCGCGTCGAACACCACCTCGTTCACTGCGTGTTCGTGCAACTGCAGGAAGGTCGCGCCATCGATGCCCGCCGGCGCCTGCACGTTGTAGTGCAGGTTGCCATCGCCAAGGTGACCGAAGTTCACCAGCTGCATGCCGGGCCAGCGCGCGTCCAGAGCTGCATCGGTGCTGGCACAGAACGCTGGAATCGCCGACACCGGCAGCGCGATGTCGTGCTTGATGTTCAGGCCTTCGGCGCTTTGTGCCAGCGGGATCGATTCGCGCAGGTGCCACATCGCGCGCGATTGCGCCACGCTCTCGGCCACCGCCGCATCGCTGATGCAGCCGCCGGTGAGCGCGTCGCCCAGCGCGGCTTCGAACTGCGCGCGCGCTCGCTCGGCGCCGTCGGCCTCGGAGAGTTCGAGCAGCACGGTCCATGCCGCAGCGGGCAGCGGCTGGGGCAGCTGCGGCATGTGCCGGGCCACCAGCGCCAGCGAGAAGGCGTTCATCGCTTCGAAGCCGGTGAGCGTGGCGCCCAGTCGGCGTTGCGCCAGGCCGAGCAGGGCCACGCAGGCCTCGAGCGAGTCGCAGGTGGCGAGCGCCGTCATGCGTGCGGCCGGCCGTGCGTGCAGCACCAACGTGGCAGCGGTGATGATGGCCAGCGTGCCTTCGCTGCCGATCAGCAGATCGCGCAGGTCGTAGCCGGTATTGTCCTTGCGCAGCCCGGCCAATCCGTGCCAGACCTCGCCCTGCGCCGTCACGGCCTCCAGGCCCAAGCACAGCGCGCGCGCATTGCCGTAACGCAGCACCTGGGTGCCGCCGGCGTTGGTGGCCAGGTTGCCGCCGAGGGTGCAGCTGCCTTCGGCGGCCAGGCTGAGCGGGAACAGCAGACCGGCCTCGTCGGCCGCCCGTTGAACGACCTGCAGCACGCAGCCCGCCTCGGCGGTCATGGTCAGGTTGTCGCGATCGAGGGCGCGGATGCGGTTCATGCGCGCCAGGCTCAGCAGCACCTGCCGGCCGCTGGCGTCGGGCACCCCGCCGCCGACCAGCCCGGTGTTGCCGCCCTGCGGCACGATCGACGTGGCGTGTGCCGCGCAAGCCTGCACCACCGCCGCCACCTCCGCCGTCGAACCCGGCCGCACGACGGCCAGCGCGCGGCCGTGCCAACGTTGGCGCCAGTCGACTTCGTAGGCCGAGCGGTCGCCGTCGACCAGCACCTGGGCCGGGCCCACGATCTCGCGCAGGACGGCCAGCAGCGCCTGGCTCATGAGGCGCTCACGGCGGCGCGGGTGCGGGTGCGGGCGCGTTGCGCTGACGCCAGCGCACGTGCCACACGCACGCAGCGAACAGCAGGAGCGACAGCGCCACTTGCAGCAACGCCAGCTGAGCACCGAGCCCGCGTTCGGTCACGCCCCGCACCAGGCCCTCGGCCACGTACAGCCACACGAGCAGGCTGAGCCAGCGGTAGGTGTACATGCGGTGGCGCAGCAGGCCCGCCAGGGCCAGCGCCAGCGGCAGCACCTTGAACGCCAGGCTGCCGCTGCCGGTGGGCGCCAGCCACAGCTCCCAGGCCAGACCGAGCGCAATCAGCCCGAGCAGGCAGGCCACTGCGAAGGCTCGTACACGCACCAGGGTCGGATCGGGCACAGACGTCATGTTTGAGATGATAGGGCGATGACGATGTCCTTGATGGTCGCGCATGCCCGCGCGCGCCTGGCCGAGCTGAGCGAAACCCTGCAGACCTGGCCGTGGCTCGAGACGGTGCGCACGCTGCGCGAGCGTTTCCGCGAAGACCACCTCGGCCTGACGGCCAGCAGCCTGACCTTCACCACGCTGATCGCACTGGTGCCGCTGGTCACCGTCACGTTGGCGGTGTTCAGCGCCTTCCCGATGTTCGCCGGCTTCCAGGTGGCGCTCGAGAAGTACTTCCTGCAGAGCCTGGTGCCCGATGGCATCGCCAAGCCGGTGACGACCGCGTTGACACAGTTCGCCGCCAAGGCCACGCGGCTCGGCACGGTGGGCTTGGTGGTGCTGGTGGCCACGGCGCTGGCGTTGATGCTGACGATCGACCGCGCGCTGAACGCCATCTGGCGCGTGCGGCGGCCGCGTTCGATGGCGCGGCGCGTGCTGATCTACTGGACCGCGCTGACGCTGGGCCCGCTGGTGCTCGGCATCAGCCTGTCGCTCACCGGCAGTGCGATCACCGCCAACAAGGGCCTGGTCGGCGTGGTGCCGGGCGGGCTTGCGCTGATCCTGAACACGATCGAGTTCGTGCTGCTGGCCGGCGGCATGGCGGCGTTGTACCGGCACGTGCCGAACACCGAAGTGCGCTGGCGCCACGCACTCACCGGCGGTGTGTTCGTGGCCGCCGGCCTCGAGGTGGCCAAACGCGGCCTGGCCTGGTACGTGGCCTCGATGCCCACCTACTCGGCGGTCTACGGCGCCTTCGCCACCTTGCCGATCCTGCTGCTGTGGATCTACGTCGGCTGGGTCATCGTGCTGTGCGGCGCGGTGATCGCGGCCTATGCGCCCAGCCTGGCCATGCGCGTGACCCGGCTGCCTGCCACGGCCGGCCACCGCTTCACGCTGGCGCTGAGCCTGATCGCCCACCTGGCACAGGCGCAACGCAACGGCCAGCGCGGCAGCACGCCGAGCGAGGTGTCGGCCGCCCTGGCGGCCGACCCGCTGCAGATCGAAAGCGCCTTCGAATCCCTGCAGGCGCTCGACTGGGCCGGCCGGCTCGACGAAGACCCGGGTCAACGCATGGTGCTGCTGGTCGACCCGGCGACAACGCCAGTGCGGGCCCTCGCCGATGCGCTGCTGCTCGATCCGCGCGCGGTCAACCGTGCGTTCCGCGAACGTGCCGGCATCGAACGCCTGATGCTGACCGATGTCGTTTGAATGGAGCCCCCGGCGCACTCCGCCTGCTTTTCCGTTCGCCCTGAGCTTGGATTCCGATCATCCTGAGCTTGTCGAAGAAAGCGCCCGGGAGCATCTTCAATGCCTCAGGCCAGCCTGAAAACTCAGGCGCTCAACCCAGCCCGCCACAGTGCATCACACGGTCCTTGCCGCCGCGCTTGGCCGCGTACATCGCGTCGTCGGCCAGTTGCAGCAGTCGCAGCGGCTGGGTCGCATCGTCGGGGGCGAGCGCGTAACCGATGCTGGCCGACAGCGACTGCCCGCCGGGCGCCCCCGCGGTGGCAGCCCGGGCCGCAACGAGCAGGTGGCGCGCCAGGGCGTGGGCGCCCGCCGCGTCGCGCACCTGTGCCAGCACCAGGAACTCGTCGCCGCCGAACCGGCCAACTGCGTCCTCGGCGCGCACGGCATCGCGCAACGCGCGCGCCAGCGACACCAGCATCGCATCGCCGGCGGCGTGCCCCTGCGCATCGTTCAACGCCTTGAAGCCGTCGAGGTCGACGAAGAAGAGGGCCACCGGCTGGGTCGCGCAGGCTGCGGCGGCAGCGTCCAGGCGCCCCATCATCGTGCCCCGCGTCAGCGCATCGGTCAGGCCATCGCGTTCGACCGTGCGCTGCAGCCGCTGCTGCGATTCGGTCAACTCGTGCACGTCGACGGTCACCGTGTACAGGCCGACCACCTCGCCGTCGTCGGCGCGGTCGGGCACGTAGCTGGTGCGCAGCCAGCGCGGGCCCTGCGGCAGATCTTCGACCAGCCGCGTGAACTGCACCGTCTCGCCGGCCAGCGCACGCTCGAAGTAAGGCCGGTGGCGCGCCCACCGCGCCGGGCCCCGCACGGTGCCGATGTGCATGCCGATCAGTTCCCTGGCCGCGCGGCCCACCACCTCGGCGTACGCGCGGTTGACGAAGCGCAGCACGAAGTCGCGGTCGACGTAGGTGAGCGGGTAGGGGATGTGCTCGGTGAAGCGGTCCAGCCGCTGGCGCGCCGCGACCAGGGCTTCGCGTTCGACGACGTCGTCGTGGATGTCGAAGGCGATGGTGTACACCGCTTCCACCTCGCCCGCGGCATCGCGATCGGGGAAGACCATCGCACGGGTCCAGCGCGCGCTGGCGCCCTGGTGCGTCAGGCGGCGTTCGTAGCGCACCGTGCGCCCAGCCAGGGCCTCGGCAAACGGCCCGCTCGCCGCCGCCCACGCGGCCGGCCCGTACAGCTCGGCCAGCGTGCGGCCGATCAGCGCATCCTTCGGCCGGCCGGCCCAGGCGGCGTAGGGCGCGTTGCAGAAGGTCAGACGTGCCTCGCGATCCCAGCGGCCGATCGGCAAGGCGATGGCATCGACCAGCCGTTCGGCCGGATTCACGGGCAGGCCGGCGCCGCTGGCCAACGTGGCGAGCGCGGCAGCGGTGTCGAGCGGGCTCATGCGTGCAGCACCACAAGCAAGGCCTGCGCCACCGTGCGCCCGGCGTTGTGGATGCTGTGCACCACGTCGACCGCATAGCGCGCGGTTTCGCCATGCCGCACCCGCGCCAGCTCGGCTCCGGCGCGCACTTCGAGCGCGCCCACCTGCACGCTGAGGTGTTCGCGCGAACCCGGTTCGTGCGGTTCGGAGGCCAACGTACCGCCGGGTTGCACCGTCAAGGCGTACCACTCGAACTGGCCGGCCAGGTCGATCGGCCCGAGGATGCGCAGCTCGCACTTGCCGTCGGGGCTGGCGAGGGTGGGGGTGCCGTGCGCGGATACCGTGGTCAGCAGCGGCGCAGCCGGGCGGCCATCGCCGAGCAACTCGGCCACGCCGACGCCCAGCGCGGTGGCCAGGCGCCAGACCACCGCCACCGTGGGATTGGCCTGGTGGCGCTCGATCTGCGACAACATCGACTTCGACACGCCGGCCTGGCGCGACAACTCGTCCAGCGACAGCTCGCGGCTCTGTCGCAGGGCCGCCAGCGCCGCGCCCACGCGCGGCGGCTGAGGGGCGGCCGGCTTGACGGGCGCGAGCTTGGCTACGATACTGGACATTCGTTCGATATACTGCACAAAAGACCACATTGCTGCACGGCATTGTGCCCCACCGAAAGCCCTCGCGCCATGAGCCACGCCTTCCTCGAGCATCTGGACACCGAACTCGGGGGCCTGCGCAGCGCAGGCCTTTACAAGACCGAGCGCGTGCTGACGACGCCGCAGGGCGCCAGCGTGACCACCGCCGATGGCCGCGAGGTGCTGAACCTGTGTGCCAACAACTACCTCGGTCTTTCCGCCCATCCGCAGGTGGTGGCTGCGGCGCACGCGGCGCTGCAGACGCACGGCTACGGCCTGTCGAGCGTGCGCTTCATCTGCGGCACGCAAGACCTGCACAAGACGCTCGAAGCCCGGCTGGCGAAGTTTCTCGGCACCGAGGACGCCATCCTCTACGCCGCAGCCTTCGACGCCAACGGCGGCCTGTTCGAGCCGCTGCTCGGCGAAGACGACGCGATCATCAGCGACGAGCTCAACCACGCCTCGATCATCGACGGCATCCGCCTGTGCAAGGCACGCCGCTTTCGCTACAAGCACAACGACATGGCCGACCTCGAGCGCTGCCTCGCCGAAGCCGCGGCCGGCGGTGCGCGCTTCAAGCTGGTCTTCAGCGACGGCGTGTTCTCGATGGACGGCACCATCGCCACGCTCGACGAGATGCGTGGGCTGTGCGACCGCTTCGACGCGCTGCTCGGCATCGACGAATGCCACGCCAGCGGCTTCATGGGCCCGCGCGGCCGCGGCACGCACGAGCACCGGGGCGTCTTCGGGCGCGTCGACATCATCACCGGCACGCTCGGCAAGGCACTCGGCGGCGCGTCGGGCGGCTTCACCGCGGCCAGCAAGCAGGTGGTCGAACTGCTGCGCCAACGATCGCGGCCCTACCTGTTCTCGAACACGCTGATGCCGGCCATCGCCGGCGCCTCGATCGCGGTCCTCGACCTGCTCGAGGCCGACACCAAGCTGCGCGACAAGCTCGAGGACAACACGCGCTGGTTCCGACGCGCCATCGGCGCGGCCGGCTTCGACATCAAGCCCGGAGAGCACCCGATCGTGCCGATCA
>JAABTC010000080.1 GCA_011390055.1 Burkholderiales bacterium
CGGTAGGTGTTGATCAGCACGGGAGGGAACGCGCCCATGAAGATGATCAGCACCGGCCCGCCGATGCCGATGCCGAACCACAGCGCGGCAAACGGCACCCAGGCGATCGGCGCGATGAAGCGCACCGTTTCGAACAAGGGCGAGACGAGCCGGTCGACCCAGCCGAACCAGGCCATCAGCAGGCCCAGCGGGATACCGACACAGACCGCCAACACGAAGCCCATCGCGAAACGTTGCAGGCTCGACGCCAGGTGCTGGTGCAGCACGTAACCGGCGAAGGGCTCGACCATCAACTGCGCGAAGCGCGCGACCACGTCCCAGGGCGCGGGCAGGAAATCGCGCGAGCTGATGCCCGACAGGGCCGCCAGCGACCACAGGCCGAGGAAGCTCGCCGCACCCACCAGCGACAGGCGCCAGAAGCGCGTGGCATCGAGCGGCGGCTGCAGCATCAGGCCACCCTCCAGGGCATCACGCGGCGCTCGATCCAGCCCAGGCCGAGCGTCATCAGCCAGCCGCACAAGGCCACGCTCAACATGCCGACCAGGATCATGGCCGGGTAGATGTCCTGCGAGGCCTGGTTCAGGATGGTGCCCAGGCCCGCCACCGCGCCGACCAGTTCGGCCGCCACCAGGGTGGTCCAGGAAGCCTGCAGCGACAGGCGCAGCCCGGTGAAGATGCTCGGCAGCGCGCCTGGGATCAGCACCTCGCGCCAGTGGCGCAGCCCGCGCGCGTCGAGCATCGCCGCGGCTTCGAAGATCGGCCTGTCGATCTGGCGCACCCCGGTGTAGCTGTTGATGACCGAAGGCACGAAGGCCGCGAAGAAGATGACCATCATCTTCGCAGCGTCGCCCAGGCCGAGCCAGACGATGGCCAGCGGGATCCAGGCCAGCGGCGGGATCGGCCGCAGCACCAGGAAGATCGGGTTGACGAAAGCCTCGACCGTGCGACTGGCACCCATCGCCAGGCCGAGCGCGACACCGATCGACGCTGCGAAGACGAAGCCCATCGTCACCAACAGCACGCTGCGCAGCACATGCTCGTGCCAGCGGCCGTTGCTGTAGCCATCGATCCCGACCTGCTGCAGGGATGCCAGCACCTCGGCCGGTGCCGGAAAGCGCGCCGGCGAGATGACGCCGAAGCCTGCGGTCAGCGCATGCCAGACCAGCAGCACCCCAACCACCGCCATCAGGCTGGTGGCCACGCGTGCCGGCATGGACCGGCGGGTCGGGGTGAGGCTCATCGATGTGATCGGACAACTTTTGTAATCGATTACAGTTTGGTCGCCAGATTCCCCGCCGTCAAGCGCCGCAAGTCATCGATTTGACCGGGCTTTCCCTAGTTCAACCGCTGGTCGGCCTGCTCGATCGCTGCGGTAAACGAGTACATTGAACGGGTGCCGACGCCGGATTTCACTGCCAACCCGACGATCGACGACGTGGCCCGTCATGCCGGCGTCTCGACGGCCACGGTGTCGCGCGTGCTGAACCAGACCGATGGCGTGCGCGCGACCTTGCGGATGCGGGTCGAGGCCGCCGTGCAGGCGCTGGGCTACGTTCCGAACGCCGGCGCGCGCACCATGAAACTGCGCCGCAGCGGCACCCTCGGGGCCATCTTCCCGACCGTCGACAACGCCATCTTCGCCAAGGCCATCGATGCCCTGCAGCGCCGCCTGGCCGAAGCCGGCTACCAACTGCTGATCGCCACCAGCGACTACGACCCGCACACCGAGGAAAGTGCGGCCCTGACGATGCTGGCGCGCGGCGTCGATGGCCTGCTGCTGTGCGGCTGCGGCCAGGATCCGAGGCTGCTCGAGCGTCTGCGCCAACGCGGCGTGCCCACGGTGCACGTGATGAGCTGGCCGGTACCGCCCGGCCACATCGGTGTGGGTTTCGACAACGCGCGCGCGATGGGCCAGGTGGTCAGGTACCTGCTCGACCTGGGTCACCGCCGCATCGCGATGCTGGCCGGCGTGACGCGCGACAACGACCGCGCGGCCGAGCGCGTGCGCGGCGTGCGCGAAGCGCTCGAAGCGGCCGGACTCTCGTTGCCGGCTTCGCGCCTGGTCGAGCGCCGCTACGGCATCGCTTCGGCGCGCGAGGGCCTGCGCCAGTTGATGGCCGACAAGGCGCCGCCCACGGCGGTCGTCTGCGGCAACGACGTGCTGGCCTTCGGCGCCCTGCTCGAGGCGCAGCGCCTGGGCCTGGCGGTCCCTGGCGAGTTGTCGATCGTCGGCTTCGACGACCTGGAGCTTGCTGCCCAGGTGCAGCCGGCGCTCACGACCGTGCGCGTGCCCGCCGAAGCGATGTGGCGCTGTGCGGCCAATTGTCTGCTCGCGGCGCTGGCCGGCGATGCGTTGCCCACCGAAACCCAGATCGAGGTGGCGCTGGTGGTGCGCGAATCCTCAGGGCCGCGGCCGCGAACGCGCGGCCGCTGAGCGTGGCTGCGCTGGGCGCGGCCTGGTCAGGCGCCGCGCAACGTCGCCAGCATGGCCTCGGCCACTTCGATGCCGTCGGCCTCGGCCTGGCGACGCAGCGCCTCGCGGCGAGCCCCGGGCAGTCGCACGCCTTCGTCTTTCAACATCTCGGCCACCAGCACCTCGACGCGGTCGAGGTAGTGCGCGGCGCCGGCCAGCGCGCCGGGGTCGACGACGATGAAGGCCTGGCCGATGCGCGGGCGGTTGCCCGCGTCGACGAAGAAACTCGAGGCCTCGAAGCCGTACTGCGCACCGATCAGCGCCGTGACCAGCAGCTCGACCACCAGGGCCAGCATCGCCCCCTTCGGCGACGAGACCGCGCCCAGCGGCAGCATCGAGCCTTCGAGCGCGGCTTTCGCATCGGTGGTCGGCCGGCCTTCGGCGTCCAGCGCCCAGCCGGGCGGGATCGGCTCGCCCTTCTTGGCCGCGACCATCACCTTGCCGCGCGCCACTTCCGACAGACTCAGGTCGATCATCAACGGATCTGCCCCACGCCGAGGGAACACCGCCGCGACCGGGTTGGTGCCGAAGATCGGATGCTTGCCGCCAGCCGCCGGCATCGCCGCCGGCGAGTTGGCAAACCCCAGGCCGACCATGCCGGCGGCGGCCACCGGGCGCAGGTGGTCGACCACGACGCCACAGTGGTGGCTGTTCATCACGCCGGCAAACGCCACGCCGTGCACACGCGCCCGGTCGATGGCTTCGCGCACCGCGAGCTCGCAGGCCGCAAAGGCCAGGCCTTGCGCGGCGTCGATCTGCACCGCCCCGCCACGCTGCGCGGCCACCCTGGGCACCGCGGCCGGGTCGACGCGGCCGTTGCGCAGATGCGTCGCGTACTGCGTGACGCGCGACAACCCGTGCGAACCCAAACCCTGTGACTCGGCCAGCACCAGCGCCCGCGCGGTTGCTTCGGCCATCGCGGCGTTCGCGCCAGCGGCTTCGAGCGCGCGCTGCACCAGCGTGCGCAGCTCGTTCACGCCGACCTTCATCGCAAGGCCTCCAGCACCTTGTCGACAATCAGGAAGGACACGCGCTCGTTGCTCTCGGCCGAGACGCCGGCGATGTGCGGCGTCAGCAGCAGGTTCGGGCAATCGACGAAGTGCGCGCTGGCCGGCAACGGTTCGCTGCCGAACACGTCGACCGCAGCGCCGCCGAGATGGCCGTTGCGCAAGGCCGCGGCCAGTGCAACCTCGTCGACGATGCCGCCGCGCGCGCTGTTGATCAGCACCGCGCCGCGCTTCATCGAAGCGATGCGCTGGGCGTCGAACAGGTTGCGGGTCGAGTCGACCAGGGGCACGTGCAGGCTGATCACGTCGGCGCCGACGATGAGCTCGTCCAGGCCCACCGCACGCACGCTGCCGGCGGCATAAGCCGGGTGGTCGCCGTCCATCATCGCGTCGAAGGCGATCACCTCCATGCCCAGCCCCCGCGCGAGCTTCGCGGTGAGCTGACCGATCGAGCCGAAGCCGATCAAGCCGAGGGTCTTGCCGGCGATCTCGCGCCCGTTGGACAAGGCGTTGCGCGGCCACTGGCCCGCTGTCACGGCGCCCGTGCTCTGGTAGGCGCCGCGCAGCAGCAGCAGCGCCGAACCGATCACGTACTCGGCCACCGATAGCGCATTGGCACCGGTGGCCGGGATCACCTGCATGCCGCGCGCTTCGCAGCCCGGCACGTCGATGTTGTCCAGCCCGACGCCCAGGCGGCCGACCACGCGGCACTTGGTCAACGCCGCGAGCAGGTCGCCGCGCACCTGGGTGCGGTTGCGCACGACGATCGCGTCGGCGGTCGCCGCCTCCTTCAGCAGGCGCGCCGGATCGTCGACCAGCTTGGCGTCGTACAGCACCTCATGCTTGGCACGCAGCGCTGGCAGCGCACGCTCGTCGATGAACTCGCTGATGACGATGCGGGCCATGTCGGGCTCAGGCGGACTCGTACAGTCGCGTCATCACGAACTCGCGGTGGCCCAAGGCCTCGGCCGCCGTCAGCCTGCCGTTGGCGGTGCGCAGCATGCACTCGAGCAACTTGTCGCCGGCCTGGTCGAGCGTGATCTCGCGCTGCAGCAGGTCGCTGGTGTCGACGTCGACGTGCTCGCTCATCAACCGCACCGTGCGCGGGTTGGCGCAGATCTTGATCACCGGCAGGATCGGGTTGCCGATCACGTTGCCCTGCCCGGTCGGGAAGAAGTGGACCGCGTAGCCCGAGGCTGCGCACAGCGTGACCATCTCGGCCGCGGCGCTGGACGAATCCATGAACCACAGGCCCGGGTGCGTGGGCATCTCGGCCTTGTCGATCACGCCGTCGACCGTGCACTTCTTGCCGATCTTCTGGATGTTGCCCAGCGCCTTCTCTTCGATCGTCGTCAGGCCGCCGGCGATGTTGCCCTTGGTGGGCTGGCTGTCGGACAAGTCGGTGGTCTTGTGGCGGTTGATCATGTCCTGGTAGCGGTTGAACATGAACATGAACTGGTCACGCACGGCATCGCTGGCGCAACGCTCCGCCACGATCTTCTCGCCGCCGGTGATCTCGCTGGTTTCGCCGAAGCACAGGTAGTTGCCCAGCGGGTGCAGCTTGTCGAACGCGTTGCCCACGGTGGGGTTGGCGCCGCACCCGCTGGTGGTGTCGCTCTCGCCGCACTTGGTCGAAACCCAGAGCTCGCTGATCGGGCACGACTCGCGCTGCTTCTCGCTGGCCCACTGCACGTACTCGCGCGCGACCTTGCTGGCCTTCATGATCGTTTCGTGGTCGCCATGGCCTTCGATGCCGAAGCCGACCACCGGCTTGCCGGTGGTGGCGATGCCTTCGACGACCTTCTGCGTCCAGCTGTCTTCGATGCCGATCACGACGACCGCGGCGACATTGGGGTTGCAGCCCGCGCCGATCAGGGTACGGAAGTGCAACTCGAGGTCGGCGCCGAACTGCAGCCGTCCGTAGGGGTGCGGAATCGCCAGCGCGCCCTTGATGTTGAAGGCCACGGCCTCGGCCGCCGCGTTCGACAGGTCGTCCAGCGGCAGGATGATGACGTGGTTGCGGATGCCCACGCGGCCGTTCTCGCGACGGTAGCCCAGGAAAGTGGTGTCTTTGGAAACAATGCTCATGTTCGGCTCCGGGTTACCAACGCTTGGTCTTGATGTTGTGGACGTGCGCGTGCTCGCCGGCCTTGATCGGCGCGACCACCTTGCCCATGTCGATGCCGTACTTCCAGACCGTGTCGCCCGGGGCCATGTCGGCCAGCGCCACCTTGTGGCCGATCGGGATGTCCTGGCGCGCGACGACGTTGGTCATCTTGTCGGCGTCCATGATCCAGCCCTGCATCTCGGTCCCGGCCTTGACGCCTTCCACCACGACCACGGCCACCGTGTCCTTGGTATCGTGCAAAACGAAGTGAATCATGCGTGCTCCTTTGCGTGTGCAGGGGGCAGTTTAGCCAGCGTCGCCCACATGTCAAACGGGTCATCTGAATCACCTGTATGACCTAGAATCGGTGCCATGTTTGCGACCATCTCGCCCGACGCCGGCGGCGCTCCGCTCTACCGGGTGGCCAAGCGCGCCCTGTTGCAAGCCATCGAGGCCGGGCAGTGCCCGCCCGGCAGCACCCTGCCGAACGAAGCCTCGCTGGCCGCGGCCTTCGGCATCTCGATCGGCACCTTGCGGCATGCGGTCGATGAACTCGTCGCCGAGCACATCCTGGTGCGCCGGCAAGGCCGCGGCACCTTCGTCGCCACCCACAACGCAGACCGTTTCCTGTTCCAGTTCTTCCACGTCGAGCGCAGCGACGGGCGGCGTGAAGCGCCGGTGGTGGAGCTGCTGGGGTTCGAACGCACCAAGCTTGACGAGGAGGCCGCCACGGCCCTGCGCGTGCGCAGCGGCGAGGCGGCCATCGAGATCCACAACCGGTTGTCGCTGCAGGGCCGGCCGGTGGTGCACGACCTTCTGTTGCTGCCCGCGGCGCTGTTCAAGGGCCTGACCGAGAAGCGCCTGCGTGAACGACCCAGCACCCTGTACCACCTGTACCAGACCGAGTTCGCCATCACCGTGGTGCGGGCCGAGGAGCGCCTGCGCGCCTGCGCCGCCGACCGCGCCGCGGCCCGCACCCTCGGTGTGGCGCCGGGTGCCCCGGTGCTGCAGGTGCGCCGCACCGCGCTCACCTTCAACGACAAGCCGGTCGAATTTCGCGTCTCCACCGTGAACAGCGCGCAGCACGACTACGTGAACCTCGTCAGCCGGCCGTGACGGGCGCAGCGAGCGGCTAAGCTCGGGCCATGTCGACCTCCCCTGCCCCACCCCCACTGGCCGTGCGCAACTTTCCGAGCGCGCAGGAAGAAGCCGCGGCGGTCGTGCCGACGCCGCGTTACGACGGCCCCGACAGCAGCTACCGCCTGGCCTTCACCGACACGCCGTTCCTGCTGCGCGAAGAGCTGCGGCCAGTGCGCATGCAGCTCGAGCTGTTGAAGCCAGAGATGGTGCTGGCCGAAGAAGGCATCGGCGCCACCGTGGTCATCTTCGGCAGCGCACGCCTGTTGCCCCAGGCGGTCGCCGCCCAGCAACTGGCCGATGCCGAGGCGGGCGACGACAGCGTCGCCGTCGCACGAGCGCGTGTCGCGTTGCGCATGTCGGTCTACTACGAACAGGCGCGCGAGTTCGCCGCGCTGGTCACGCGGGCCAACCAGCACATGGAAGAAAAGGTGGTGGTGGTCACCGGCGGCGGCCCCGGCATCATGGAAGCCGGCAACCGCGGCGCCATGGAGGCCGGCGGCCCGAGCATCGGCCTGAACATCGTGCTGCCGCACGAACAGGAGCCCAACGCCTACATCACGCCGCGGCTGTGCTTCCAGTTCCACTACTTCGCGTTGCGCAAGATGCACTTCCTGATGCGCTCGGTGGCGCTGGTGTGCTTTCCCGGCGGTTTCGGCACGCTCGACGAGTTGTTCGAGGTGATGACGCTGACGCAGACCGGCAAGGTGCGCAAGCGCCCGATCGTGCTGGTCGGGCGCGAGTTCTGGAGCAAGCT